>NZ_JAYIQP010000004.1:0-246372 GCF_035026585.1 Xanthomonas sp. WHRI 7945 | reverse complement strand
GGGACTCGGGACTCGGGACTCGGGACTCGGGACTCGGGACTCGGGACTCGGGACTCGGGACTCGGGACTCGGGACGGCAGGATGATGTTCCGGTGCAAATCCCTGTCAAGCGATTTGATGCAAGAAGGCCGCTTTTTTTTTGCAGAAAAAGCGGCCTTTTTTGCGGCTACCGCACAACCGCTTTTCTGTAGGAGGGGCTTTAGCCCCGCTGCGTTATCGGTAAGGCGTCGCGGGGCTAAAGCCCCTCCTACAGAAAAGCAAAAATGCAGCGCACTTGCGACCATCCCCCGAGTCCCCGGTCCCGAGTCCCGAGTCCCGGCCCCACTACTGCCTGCGCACACTCTGCACCGCCGTCAGCCGCCGCAGCCGGCGCATCACTTCGGCCAGGTGGTTGCGGTCGCGGACCTGGATGTTGAAGCGCAGCACCGCGGCGTTGAAGTCACGGTCCAGGTAATCCACGCGCTCGATGTTGGACTGGCTCTGCGCGATCGCCGCGGCCAGCTGCGCCAGCACGCCGGTGCGGTTCTCCACGTCCACCACCAATGCGGTGTCGTAGTCGCCGATGACGCTGGTGTCCCAGCCGATCGGCACCCAGCGCTCGGGCGACTTGCGCAGCTCGGCCAGGTTCGGGCAGTCCAGCCGGTGCACCACGATGCCCTTGCCGGCGGTGTGGTAGCCCATGATCTCGTCGCCGGGAATCGGCTGGCAGCAATTGGCGAAGCTGACCACGCCGCGCTCGGTGCCGTTGATCAGGATCTTTTCCTGCGAATGCTTGGACAGGCCGCCGCCGCGCAATTCCGCATAGGCCATCAGCGCCTGCGCGGCCTGGTTCGGCATCCAGTTGCCCAGCGCGATGTCGGCCAGCAGCGCCTCCAGGCGCGGATAGCGGTGCTCGCTGAGGAACGAATCCAGCCGCCCCTTGGGCAGGCGCTCCAGCGAACTGTCCATCGCCTCCAGCGCGCGGTCGAGCATGCGGTGGCCGAGCTGCACCGCGTCCTCGTGCTCGAGCTGCTTGAGCTGGTGGCGGATCGCGGTGCGCGCCTTGCTGCTGACCACGAACTCCAGCCACTGCGGCTTGGGCGTGGCCGAACGCGCGGTGATCACTTCCACGGTCTGCCCGCTGACCAGCTTGGTGCGCAGCGGCACCAGCTTCTTGTCCACCCGCGAAGCCACCGCGCGGTTGCCGACGTCGGTATGCACGGCGTAGGCGAAATCCAGCGCGGTGGAATTGCGCGGCAACGCGAGGATCTTGCCCTTCGGCGTGAACAGGTAGACCTCGTCCGGGAACAGGTCGACCTTGACGTTGTCGAGGAACTCCAGCGACGAACCGGCGGCGCGCTGCGATTCGATCAACTCCACGATCCACGCGTGCGCGCGGCTCTGCGCGCTGTTCGGCGATTCGCCGCCGAACTTGTAGGTCCAGTGCGCGGCCACGCCGCGCTCGGCGATCAGGTCCATTTCCTCGGTGCGGATCTGCACTTCGATCGGCGAGCCGTAGGGACCGAACAGCACCGTGTGCAGCGACTGGTAGCCGTTGGCCTTGGGAATGGCGATGAAGTCGCGGAAGCGCGCGTCCAGCGGCTTGAACGTGGCGTGCACCGCGCCCAACGCGTGGTAGCAATCGGGCACCCCGCGCACCACCAGGCGGAAGCCGAACACGTCCATCACCTGGTCGAAGGATTTGTTCTCGTCGCGCATCTTGTTGTAGATGCTCCACGGGGTCTTGATCCGGCTGACCAGGCGGTGCTCCAGCCCGTCCTTGGCCAGCCGCTGCGACAGCTGCACCTCCACCTGCGCCATCGACTCGCGGCGCACCACCGGCTGGCTGCGGATGTGCTTTTCGATGATCGCATGGCGCCACGGATGCAGCGCGCGGAAGCCGAGGTTCTGCAGCTCGGACTTCATCAGGCTCATGCCCAGGCGCTGGGCGATCGGCGCGTAGATCTCCAGCGTCTCGCGGGCGATGCGGCTGCGCGCCTCGGCGCTCTGCGCGCCGAGCGTGCGCATGTTGTGCAGGCGGTCGGCGAGCTTGATCATGATCACGCGCAGGTCGCGCGACATCGCCAGCAGCATCTTGCGGAAGCTTTCGGCCGCCGCTTCCTGGCGGTCGCGGAACTTCAGCTTGTCCAGCTTGGTGACGCCGTCGACCAGTTCGGCGACCGCCTCGCCGAACTCGGCCGCCAGTTCGGCGCGGGTCAGCGGCGTGTCTTCGATGGTGTCGTGCAGGATCGCGGCGATCAGCGCTTCCACGTCCAGGCCGAGTTCGGCCAGCACGCCGGCAACCGCCACCGGATGGGTGATGTACGGCTCGCCCGACTTGCGGGTCTGCCCGGCGTGCGCGGCCGCGCCCACTTCCCACGCGCGCCGCAGCAGCGGGATCTGCTCGGCCGGCAGATAGCTGGCGCTGCGCTCGAGTTGCAGGACGTAGTCGGGGATCGCCTCGCTGGCCGACGACAGCGCGGCAGTGGCGACCTGGGCAGAAGGGCCTGGGTTCATGCGCGAAGACTATGCCAGCGGCGCGAGGACGGCAAACCCGCAAAACGGAACAGCCCGCGGATGCGGGCTGTTTCGGCGGCGATCGGAACGCGACGGGCGCGATCAGTCGTCGTTCTTGGACATGTCCTCGTCGGCGACGACTTCGGCCGCGGCCCACTCCAGCGCTTCGCGCTCGGCGCGCTCGCGCTCGGCCTTCTCGACTTCGTCGATCAGCGCGTTGTCGATCTTGCGCGCGGCGATCTCGCGCAGCGCCAGCACCGTCGGCTTGTCGGCCGATTCGGTGTTGTCGAGCGTGGCCTGCACGCCGTTGGCCAGCTGGCGGGCGCGCTTGGACGCCATCATGACCAGCTCGAAACGGTTGTTAACGACTTCCAGGCAATCTTCTACGGTGATGCGGGCCATGCGGGCTCCCGGCGGGCCGGCGACGGCCGCGCGCTCGAATGAGGGAAAGGGCGGCGATTGTAGGCCGTGTACCGGCCGAAATCAACCTTCCGTTATTCAGTTTCCTTTGGAATCAGCCAGTTGGCTGATCCTGCAGCAGCGCCGCGATCAGGTCGGCGTGGCGCTGCTGCTGCGGCAGCCGGCGCAGGCGGCTGGCGACGAAGATCGCGCACATCTCGTCCACCGCGGTGTCGAAATCCTCGTTGACGATCACGTAATCGAAGTCGGCGTAGTGCGACATCTCCTCGCGCGCCGCGGCCAGCCGCTGCGCGATCACCGCCTCGCTGTCCTGGCCGCGCTTGCGCATGCGCTGCTCCAGCGCCGCCCGCGACGGCGGCAGGATGAACACGCTGACCGCGTCGGGCACCTTGGCCCGCACCTGGCGCGCGCCCTGCCAGTCGATCTCCAGCAGCACGTCGTGGCCGGCGGCCAGTTGCGGCTCCACCGATTGCCGCGCGGTGCCCTTCCAGTCGCCGTGGACGCGGGCGTACTCGAAGAAGTCGCCGGCATCGATCATGCCCTGGAACGCGTCGGCGGACACGAAGTGGTAGTGCTCGGCGTGGCGCTCGCCCGGCCGCGGCGCGCGCGAGGTGAACGAGATCGACAGCGCGATCTGCGGATCGCGCGCCAACGTGGCGTTGACGATGCTGCTCTTGCCGGCGCCGGAAGGCGCCGCAACGATGTAGAGAGTGCCACGCATCGCTCAGGTCTCGGTCGATGGAGTCGGGCGGCGCACGATACCAGCCCCAGCCGCCACCGCAAGCGACACGGCGAGGCCGGCGCGCCCGCGCATCGGCGCCTGCCGCCCCCGCCGAACCGAAGCGACTGATCCCTATCGCTATTCGCCGACGAACACGCGCGCCGCGTCCTCCAGGCCGCGGCGGACAGAAGCGCTGCACGAGATTGCGCGGCGCCGCCGCAATTGAGAATAACTCTCATCTGAACCATAATGGCGCTCTTACCGCAGGTCTGGACGCACGCCATGTCGGTTCCGTCGCCTCCGGCCGACGCCGCCCCGCTGGCGGCCGAGCTGGAAAACAGCTACGAGGAGCTGCGCCGATACGCCTCGCGCAAGTACGCCGCTGCCGCAGACGACCTGCTGCACGATGCGTGGCTCCGCCTGGCCTCGCGCGCCGACTCCGGCGCCGGGACCGCCGCGGTGCGCGACCCGGTCACCTACCTGCGCCGGATCGTCGACAACCTCGCGATCGACCGGCACCGGCTGGCGGCGTCCCGCAACCGCTTCCTCTCTTCTGCGGAAAAACACGAGGACATTGCCAGCCCGGCGCCGTCGCCCTACCAGGTGGCGCTGAGCGAGCAGGAGTACGCGGTCCTGCAACAGGCGGTACGCGACCTGCCGGCGCAGGCGCGGCGGGTGTTCATCCTGTTCCGCGGCCGCGGCCTGAGCATGGCGCAGATCGCCGAGCAATTAAGCATCTCGCCGCGCACCGTGGAAAAGCACATCGCCGTCGCCGTCGCCCATTGCCGGCGGCGGCTGCGCGACGCGGGCCGGGACGTGTGAGCGCGGGCGACTAAGGGATCGATCGCGCTGGACCCGTCAGCATTTCTATAGCCCGTTCCATAGCCCCGTTCCGCTCGCCGCTGGCGGCCACCCATTCCTTAACGGATAGGCAGACGATGCCCGCCACACCTCCCGTCGACGACGACCTGTTCGACCAGGCGATCCATTGGGTCCTGCACCTGGACGAAGCACCGGAGGACCCGGACCTAGTGCGCCGCCACCTGGCCTGGCTCGCCGCCGCCCCCGCTGCCCGTGCCGCGGCGATGGCGTCGGCGCGTGCGTTCCTGGGCCTGTTGGAACAGCCTGTCGCCGACCTCGCCGACCAGCTGGACGCGGAGGCGGCGCGCGCCGCGGTGGCTCCGGCTCCGGCTGCGACGCTTTCGGCACCGGCGCCGCGGGTGCCGCCCGCACCCGCTGCAGTGATGCGCGGCCGGCGTCGGCGCCGGCTGCTGCACGCCGCGGTGGCCAGCCTGGCCCTGGCGATCGCCGCGGGCGGCTGGCTGGGCGGCGGCGGCCTGGACCGCCTGCGCAGCGACGCCTACACCCAGGTCGGCGCGATGCGGCGGCTGCAGTTGGAGGACGGCAGCGTCGTCACCCTCAATACCGACAGCGCCATCGCCGTGCATATGCGCAAGGACCTGCGCACGGTCAGGCTGCTGCGCGGCGAAGCCTTCTTCCAGGTCGCGCGCGACACGCGCCGTCCCTTCGTGGTGGACAGCGCCGGCGGCAGCGCGCGCGTACTGGGCACGGCCTTCAACGTCCGCCTCGACGACGCCAGCGCCCGGGTCAGCGTGGTCGAAGGCCGCGTCGCCGTCAGCCCGCCTGCCGGTGGAACCGGCGCGGTGCTCGCCGCCGGGCAAAGCGCATGGCTGGCGGGCGCCGCCGCGCAGCGCGAGGCCGTGCACGATCCGCGCGCGGCGACCGCCTGGCGGCGGCGGCAACTGGTCTTCTACAACACGCCGCTGTCGCAGGTCGTCGACGAACTCGCGCGCTACCGCCACGGCATCGTGCAGGTACATGGCGACGACGTGCGCGCACTGCCGGTCTCCGGCTCGTTCAGCATCGCCGATCCGGACGCCAGCCTGCAGCTGCTGCTGGACAGTCTGCAGCTCGACGCGGTGCGCCTGGGATGGGTGACCGTCGTGTACCGGCCAGCGCCGGCGCAGGCAGCGCCTGGCCGCAATTGATGAACAAAACATAAACAAAACCACCGATGCCGCACACAGACGGCAAACGGACTGGGTAGTGGGACCCGGCTGGACCCGTGTTACCAGCAAGAACGGAATGATTTTCGTTCGCATCACACACCCTCTTCTTCCCGATATCCGATTCCATGCCCCTCGCCACCACCGCCGTCCGCAGGCGCCGCTTCCCTGCCTGCCGCACCCTGCTCTCCAGCACCATCGCGCTGGCGCTGCTCCCCCTCGCCACGTCGACCTACGCGCAGTCGCCGGCCGCCGCGACCGGCACGCCGCCGGCGCGCTACGCCATCGATCTGGAGGCACAGCCGCTGCCCGATGCGCTGGTGAAGCTGTCCGCGCAAACCGGATTGCAGGTGCTGTACAGCCGGCAGGAGCCCTACCGCCTGGTCGCTCCCGCGGTGAAGGGCGACTACAGCGCCGAGCAGGCCCTGCAGCGCCTGCTGCAGGGCAGCGGCCTGGTGCCGCGGCGGACCGGCGCCAATGCGATCACGCTGGACGTCCGTGCCAATCCTCCCGCGCCGGGCGGACGCGACGCGGCGATCGTCACCGACACCTTGAACGTGGCCGGCGACGCGCGCGGCGATGCCACCGGCAGCGCGCGCGACGTCCAGGGCTACGACGACATCTACGACCTGGACCTGTCGACTTCGTACATCGGCCGCACCGAGGTCGAACGCTACAAGGGCGCCACCCCGTCGGACCTGCTCAATGGCGTCGCCGGCGTGTTCAGCGGCGACGCCCGCAACAGCGGCGCGCTGGACCTCAACATCCGCGGCATCCAGGGTCCCGGCCGCGTGCCGGTGACCATCGACGGCACCGAGCAGGCGTTGACGGTCTGGCGCGGCTACAACGGCGCCAGCAACCGCAACTACATCGACCCGTTCCTGATCGGCGGCATCCGGATCCTCAAGGGCCCCTCGCTGACCCGCAATGTCGCCACCGGCATCGGCGGCGCGATGGTCGTCGATACCCTGGACGTGGACGACGTCGTCGAGCAAGGCCAGCGCTTCGGCGGCGAATTCAAGCTCGAGGGCAGCAGCAACGCGACCTCGCCGCGGCTGCCGACCCTGCACACCGGGGAGGACTACCGCACGGTCGAGGGCTTCCCGCAGGCCACGCCCAACATCCCCTACACCGATCGCACCCTGCTGGTGACGCCGCGCAGCGGCGGCGGCGGCTACAACGTCCTCGACGGCGACGATTACGCGTACCGGCTCGCACTGGGCTGGCGGCCCGCCGAGAACCTCGACCTGCTGGCAGCCTACGCCTATCGCGAACGCGGCAACTACTACGCCGGCAAGCGCGGCGCCGGCTACTACAGCAAAGCGACAGGCTCCTCCGCCGACGACTACATCCTGTCGATGGCCAACTACTGGCTGCCCGGCAACGAGGTGACCAACACGTCGAGTCAGATGGAATCCTGGCTGTTCAAGGCCACCTGGCGCCCCAGCGACGAACAGGCGCTGCAGGTGGGCTACCGCGACAGCCTCGCGCACTACGGCGAGGTGATGCCCTCGCGGATCATCGCCTCGCAGGACCGCGCCGCCATCCAGTGGCCGACCAGCCGCGTCGATGCGAAGGCGTGGAACCTGGAATATCAGTGGCAGCCGGCGGACAGCCGCTGGATCGACCTGTACGCCAACCTGTGGCGCACCGAGACGGTCAGCGACACCTACACCGCCGGCGGCTTTCCGAACTACGCGCAAGGCGTCGACGCCCCGCTGCTGAAGAACACCGCGCTGGCCAATGCGCGCAACGCGCGCAACGGCATCACCCTGAGCAACAGGATTCGCCTCGCCGATCGCCTCGACCTGACCCTGGGCGGCAACTTCCAGCATGAGACGCTGCGCTCGGACGATGCCTATTTCGGCATCAGCGATGGCTGGCGCATGTATCCGCGCGCAGGCCGGCGCGAGGAATGGCAGGCCAATTTCAATTTCGAATGGCGGCCGCTCGACTTCCTGACCCTGAGCGCCGGTGCGCGCTACGCCTCGTATTGGGCCTTCGACGATTTCCTGGACGCGCACGCCGGCCAGATCAGGCAGTCCGTGGTCACCGGCTACGAGATCGGCTACCGCACGACCGAGACCTATACGCAGCAGCAGCGCGAGGCGCTGATCGCCGACCAGCTCGCCGGCAACCTGGAACTGCTGGAACTGGAGATCATCACCCAGCAGGAGTACGACGAGATCGCCGCCGCGCTGCTGCAGAACGTCCCCAGCAGCTACGAGGTGCAGCACCGGGTACCGTGGCAGCCGGACGCCAACGGCGACTACACCAAGGCCGGCAACGCCTGCCTCAACGGGTCGCTGGACGGCCTGGCCGGCACGGCCGGGCAGACCTGCCTCGCCAGCGCCGTGACCCAGACCCTCGACGCCACCGCGCGCAAGCGCAAGGACCATGGCTGGGTGCCGTTCTTCTCGGCCACGGTGAACTTCGGCGACTACAGCCGCGTCTATTTCCGCTACGGCGAGACCCTGCGCTTTCCCAGCATGTTCGAAAGCACGGCGGCGTTCTCCGCTTCGCTCAATCCCTGGGGCGTGCGGCCCGAGCACGCCTACAACTGGGAGTTGGCCTACGTCCACGATCTGAGCCCGCTGCTCGGTGCCGACACCACCGCCGACGTCAAGCTGGCCTATTACGTCAACAAGACGCGCGACGTGATCGAACGCGATCCCGGCTTCAAGTTCGACAACATCGAAAAGCAGACCCTCCGCGGCCTCGAGTTCCAGGGCCGCTACGACAACGGACGGCTGTTCACCGACCTGGGCGTCAACTACAGCCTGGAGAACGAGGTCTGCGACGAGACCACCGCGGCGCTGCTGTCCAGCACCAACGGCTACGTCATCGGCAGCGGCCAGATCGTGCCGACCTGCGTCGACTACGGATTCGTCGGCGGCTACCTGCTGACCCAGAGCACGCCGGAGCTGTCGGCGACGTGGTCGCTGGGCGGGCGCCTGCTGCAGCGGCGCCTCGAGCTGGGCAGTCGCGTCACCTACTACAAGCAGTACCGGAATCCGGACCTGGACTGGTTCCGCGAGAACTCGATCCAGAACCAGGACGGGCGGCTGGTCTACACCTTCAACGTGCCCTTCTCCTGGGGCAGGACGGTGCTGCTGGATGCCTACGCCAGCTACAAGCTGCGCGAGAACCTGGACGTGGAGCTGACCGCCACCAACCTCACCGACCGCTACTACGTCGACCCCGCCACGCGCTCGACCGTGGCGGCGCCGGGACGGACGCTGAAACTCAGTTTGACCGGGAGGTTCTGAACCGCCTGGACGCATCAAGGAGTGTGGCTGTTCCGGACACGGACGTTCTCATCGTTCCAACCAACCATAGGGATACATCTCATGAACACGAAAAACACACGCATCGCCGCCGTTGTCGGCCTGGTCATGGCCGGCGTGCTGGGCAGCGCGCATGCCGCTCCGTTCGTCGGCAAGTCGAGCAACGAGGCCTACGTCAAGGTCGGCGAATCCACGGTCAACGGCGGGCCGCACCAGGCCGGATTCGCCGGCATCGCGGTGAACTCGACCGGGCTGAACAATCCGGTGGACTTCAAGGGGCTGGCCACCTACGGCGGCGTCGGCTCGGTGAAAGTGCTGAATTTCCCGTACAGCGGCGCGCCGAGCAGCCACGACAGCCTGGGCGTGTTCGCGTTCGCCCAGGTCGGCAGCCAGGACGTGTGGTTCGGCGAGTGGTACTCGCGCAAGGACACCACCGACGGGCTGGGCACGCACACCGTGTATTTCATCGGCGACAAGCCCGATAGCAGCGTCCCGACCTCGGGCACCGCCAGCTACAGCGTGGTCGGCATCAACAACTACAGCGCCGGCAACCAGCTGACCGGCACCTTCAACGCCAACTTCGGCACCGCCCGGCTGACCGGTTCGATCCAGAACGGCGCCGGCTTCGCTGTCAACATCGGCACGGCCACCATCAACAGCAACGCCAGCGTCTCCGGCAGCAACGCCACGGCGCGGCAGTCGGGCACCCTGGTGGCATCCAACGGCGCGGTCTCCGGCCAGTTCTACGCCAACCAGACCGCTCTGGCCGGCATCGCCGATTTCGCCGGCGTCGCGTACGACACCGCGTTCGGCGGCGCCAAGCAGTAACCGCTTCGCCAGTTCGCAGTTTTCAGAATGCTTCACGCAGGACAAGCCAAGGCCAAGCCAGTCCTGCTTCCCCCCTTTCCACGGCGCATCGATGCACTTCATTCTCTCTGCGCGACGATGTTCGCGCTCCATGGCATTGCTGCTGGGATGCGCAGTCATGGCCGTTTGCTTCCACGTCCCGGCGCAGTCGCAGGACGACACACGGCGCATGCTGGACCAGCGCACCCAAGGCCAGGCGAGCGAGCGCGAGCGTGCGCTGCTCAAGGATGAACTGGACGCCGAACGGCCGACCATCAGCGTCGATGGCAAGTCCTACACGGTCGCGCACACCGCCAACGACGTCGGCCGCGCGCTGTATCTGTCGCTGCAGAACCGGCAGTGGCAGGCGGTGCAGCATTTCCTGCAGGAATACCTGACCCTGGCCGATCGCGATCCGCTGCTGGTCCACTACGCGCAGGGCGCGGTGGCCCGCAACGGCGGCCATTACCGCGAGGCCGAACGCGAGTACCGGGCACTGCTGGCGCTGCGGCCGGACTTCCTGCCGGGCCGGCTGGAACTGGCGCGGGTGCTGTTCGAGGACCAGCAGGATCGCGAGGCCGAGCAGGCGTTCGCGGCGATCGAGGCCTCCATCGATGCCAGCGATCCCAAGACCGAGGGCGTGCGCAGCAGCGTCGCCAGTTTCCGCCAGGCGCTGGCCGGGCGCCGCGACTGGAACGGCGCGTTCGCGCTGGGCCCGGCATGGAGCGACAACGTCAACCGCACCTCGGCCAGTTCGGTCTGCCTGCTGCTGATGGACGGACGCTGCTTCTTCAGCCGCAGCACGCCCGAGGCGATCAGCGCCGCCGGCTACGACTACGACGCCAGCGTCGATCGGCGCCTGCCGCTGCGCGGGCACCATGGGCTGTATCTGCGCTCGCTGCTGTTCGGCCAGGGTTATCGCGACAACGGCGCCTACAACGAGCTGACCTCGATCAGCCAGGCCGGCTACAGCTACCGCAGCGGACGGCACACGCTGGCGCTGGCGCCCACGTTCGAGTACTACGCGCTGGGCAACGACGCGCTGTACGGCGCCTGGGGCGCGCACGCGGAGTGGAGCTGGACGCTTTCGCCGCGCTCGCTGCTCAAGCTGGAGGGCGACTGGAAGGACATGCGCTATCGCCGCGGCGACTACGCCGGCAGCTACGACGGTGTAGTCCGCAGCGCATACGCCACGTATTTCCGCAGTCTCGGCACGCGCTGGACCGTCTTCGCCGGTGCCGACCTGACCGACAGCGCCCTCGCGCAGCCAGCCGAGTCCTTCCTGCAGAAGGGCGTCCGCCTGGGCGGTTCGCTGCAATGGCCGGACGGCTTCAGCGGCACGCTGTTCGCGTCCTACCGCCGCCGCGACTACGGCGCCTACAGCGCGGTGCTCGGTGCGCGGCGCGACGACGCCGAGCAGGGCTACAGCTTTGTCCTGCGCGCGCCGCGCCTGGCCATCGCCGGCTTCGTGCCGCTGCTGACGCTGCGCCGCAGCCATGTCCGCAGCAACGTCGATTGGCTGTACAGCTACGACAGGAACACGGTCAGCCTGAAACTGGAGCGGACGCTGTGACCGATCTGCCGTTCCGAGCGACGCCCATGCCAGGCGCGCCACCTTTCTTCCCTTTCGCCATCGAGCCTGCGCCATGAACCAGACCCTCCTCGCCGACACCACCCGCAGCCAGCGCCTGAAGGCCGCCACCCATGTGGCGCACGCGCGCCTGGACCAGCGCATCATGGCCGCGCAACCGTTCGCATCGCGCACGAACTACGCGCGCTTCGTGCAGGCGCAGTACTGCTTCCATTGCGACATGGAGAGCGTGTACCGCAATCCCGTGCTCGCCAGCGTGGTGCCCGAGCTGGCGCAGCGCCGGCGACTGCCGCAGCTGTTGGCCGACCTGGCCGATCTCGGCGCCGCGGTACCCGACGTGCCTGCGTTCGCGGCAGCGGACGGCCGCTACTACGAGAAGCAGGTCAATGCGCTGGGCTGGCTCTACGTGGCCGAAGGTTCCAGCCTGGGCGCGGCGATCCTGGCCAAGCTGGCCGCCAGGCTGGGACTGCACGAGCAGTTCGGCGCGCGCCACCTGGCCGGCCATCCGGACGGGCGAGCGCGGCATTGGCGCCAGTTCACCGCCGCGCTCGACAGCGTGCCGCTGGACCCCACGCAGGAACAGGCGGTGGTCGCTGCGGCATGCGCCGCGTTCGATCGCGTGTATGCGCATGTCGATACCCATCTCGCGGCCGGCGCCTGATGTCCTCATGTCGCGAGCGACTCTGGCGATGGCGATGGCGATGACGCCGAGTCGCGGCGCTTGGCTGTGCCTGGGCCTGCTGATGCTGGCGCTGGGCCTGATCGGCGCGGTGCTGCCGGTGATGCCGACCACGATCTTCCTGATCCTGGCGGCAGGCTGCTTCTCGCGCTGTTCGCCGCGACTGGAGGCGTGGCTGCTGGGGCATCCCCGCTACGGCGCCGCCTTGCGGCTGTGGCGCGAACAGGGCGCGATCACGCGCCGCGGGAAGTGCTTCGCTGGCGCCGGCATGGGCGTGGGCTACCTGCTGTTCTGGTGCGGCGCGCATCCGGGCTGGAAACTGGCGCTGGGCGTGGGCCTGTTCTTCGCCGGCAGCGCCGCCTACGTGCTGTCGCGTCCGGCACCGCGCCGCGTCGCGGATGCGCAAGGAGTTCAGTGATGCCAGGGAAGATCGTCATGCGTTGCCGCCAGCGGCAAGCGCGCCGCACCAGTCCGGCCGCGGTGCCGCCGGCGTGGCGCCAGGCTGCACCTCACCTGCGCATGCCTGGCGGCGGTGCGGCTGGCGCCAGGCGCGCGCGGCCAGTCGACACCCCGGCCTCCGCATGCCGCCGCGCGCGATGCCGGCTGCGCCATCCCGGCACCGGCCCGCAGCCGAACGCGTTGCAAACGACTCTCGCCGCTGCGGACGCATCCGCCTCCGTTGCTACTTTCGACACGCTGGATGACGACCATGCACGCTGACATCGCCCCCTCCCTGCTGCCGTCCGACCTGGGGCCGTGGCAGATGTTCCTGCACGCCGACCTGGTGGTGCAGGCAGTGATGGTCGGCCTGGCCATCGCCTCGGTCGCCACCTGGACGATCCTGGCGGCCAAGAGCTGGGAGTTGGCGCGGATCGGGCGCGCGCTGCAGGCGGCGCATGCGGCGCTGCTGCAATCGCAACATCTGGTCGACGCCGAGGCGAGGCCGCAGTTGGCCGTGCACGCGGCGCGCGCGCTGCTGCACGAGGCCCGCGCCGAACTGCGGCAATCCAGCGGCCTGGAAGACAAGCTCGGGATCAAGGAACGGCTGGCCTCGCGCCTGGAGCGGGTCGAACTGGGGTATGCGCGCCAGCTGCGCAAGGGCACCGGTCCGCTCGCCACGATCGGCGCCACCGCGCCGTTCGTCGGCCTGTTCGGCACCGTGTGGGGCATCATGAACAGCTTCGTCGGCATCGCCCGCTCCAATACCACCAACCTGGCGGTGGTCGCGCCGGGCATCGCCGAGGCCTTGCTCGCGACCGCGTTGGGCCTGGTCGCCGCGATTCCGGCGGTGGTGATCTACAACCATTTCGCGCGCACGCTGGGCGGCTTGCGCCAGCAGCTGGGCGATCTGTCGGCGGGCGTACAGCAACTGGTCTCGCGCGACCTGGATCGCCAGCAGGCAACCGAGCCCGGCGCGCCCGTGGCCGGCGCGCAGTGAGGCAGCCGGCATGACCATCCGCACGGGCCGAGACGACGACGAGGCGCTGGAAGAGAACCACGCGATCAACGTCACCCCGCTCATCGACGTGATGCTGGTGCTGCTGATCGTCTTCATGGTCGCCGCGCCGCTGGCCACGGTGGAGGTGCCGGTGGAGCTGCCCGCCAGCAGCGCGGCGCCGCAGCCCAGGGACCGCGATCCGGTCTACCTGACGCTGCACAAGGACCTGGGCCTGAGCGTCAACGACACCCGGATCGAGAACGCTGCACTGCAGCCGGCGCTGGACCGGCTGACCCGCGGCGACCGCGACCAACGCATCTTCCTGCGCGCCGACCGGGCCGTGGCCTACGGCGAGCTGATGCAGACGATGAACGCGCTGCGCGACGCAGGCTACCTGAAGGTGGCGCTGGTCGGGATGGAGCGCGCCGGGCAATGAGCGCAGCGCCGCAGGAGCGGGCGCTGCGGCGCTGGCTGCTCAGCCTCGGCGGCGTGCTGGCGGCGCATGCGGCGATCCTGGCCATGCTGCTGTGCTGGCCGTCGCGCGATCGGCCGCTGCCGCTCGCCGCTCCCGCGCAGGCGGTCATGCTGGAACTCGCGCCGACCCCGACCGCTCCGCCAGCGGCGCCGAGCGAGGTGCCGCCGGGGCCGCAGCAGCAAGAGCAGCAGCAGCAACGCCAAGCTCCGCGCACGCGCGCACCGCTGCCGGCGTCCCCGCCGCTGCAACGCCTGCCTGCGGGCCGCGAGCAACCGCCGGCGCCGGCGCCGGCGCAAGACGAACCGCTAGACGAACCGCAAGCGGCCAGCGCCGCGCAGGCCAGCGCCCCGCCCAGCGTGTCGGCGCCGCCGGCAAGCCGCTATGCCGCGGCGCAATCGCTCTCCGGCGCGGCGCAACAGCAGCGCGCCACCTGGCAGGCGCAAGTGCTGGGCCATCTGCAACGCTACAAGCGCTATCCGCGGCCGGCGCAGCGGCGCAGGCAGGAAGGAGTGGTGCAGGTCCAGTTCGCGGTGGATCGGCGCGGCCATGCCAGCGCGATCCGCGTCGTCCAGGGCAGCGGCCACGACGCGCTGGACAGCGAGACCTTGGCGACGGTGCAGCGAGCCAGCCCGCTGCCGCCACCGCCAGCGGAGATCGAGGGCGACCCGGTACAGGTGGTGGTGCCGGTGGACTTCTTCCTGCGCGAGCGCTGACGCAGACGCCCGCACGGCGGCCAACGCCGGCGGCAAGCTACTCCAGGTTCTGCACCTGCTCGCGGATCTGGTCGATCAGCACCTTCAGCTCCACCGCCGCGTTGGAGGTGCGGCTGTCCACCGACTTGGAGCCCAGGGTGTTAGCCTCGCGGTTGAATTCCTGCAACAGGAAATCCAGGCGCCGGCCGGCCGGCTCGGGCTGGCGCAGCACGCGGCGGATCTCCTTGATGTGGCTGCCGAGCCGGTCCAGCTCCTCGTCCACGTCGAGTTTCTGCAGCCACAGCACCAGCTCCTGCTCGGCGCGGCCCGGATCGACCGGATGCGGCAGGTCGGCCAAGCGCGCGGCCAGCTTGGCGCGCTGGCCCTCGCGGATGGCCGGGATCAGGTCCTTCACCTCGCCGGCGATGCGCTCGACCGCGTCGACCCGCTCGACGATGGCCGCCGCCAGCTTGCCGCCCTCGCGCTCGCGCGCGGCGACGAATTCGGCCACCACCTCGTCCAGCAGTTCCAGCGCCTGTGCCTGCAGCGCGGCCGGGTCGACCGCCTGCCCCTGCAGCACGCCGGGCAGCTGCAGCAGGTCGGCGAACTGCACCTGCAGCTGCGGGAAGCGCGCGCCGAGCCGCTGCGCGAGCACGGCCAGCTGCTCGACCAGCGGTTCGTTCACCGCCAGCGCCTGCGCGTTGGCATCGAGCGCGCGCAGGCGCAGCATCAGGTCCAGCTTGCCGCGGCTGACCCGCGCGGCCAGGCGTTCGCGCAACTGCGGTTCCAGCGCGCGCAGTTCCTCCGGCAGGCGCACGCTCACTTCGAGAAAACGATGGTTGACCGAGCGCAACTCGCAACCCAGCGTGCCCCAGGGAGTGATGCGCTCGGCGCCGGCGAAGGCGGTCATGCTGCGGATCATGTGCTGTTCCGGTGCGTGCAAAGCGCGAATGGTACCCTAGCGCCCCGCCGGCCCGGCCCGTTGCCGCGCCCGGCCCTCACGACACCTCCGGATCGAACCCCATGTCCTTTTCCCGTCCCAGTGGCCGCACGGCCGATCAGCTGCGCCCGGTGCGCATCGAGCGCGCCTTCACCCGCCACGCCGAAGGTTCGGTGCTGGTCAGCTTCGGCGACACCCGCGTGCTGTGCAACGCCAGCGTCGAGAACCGCGTGCCCGGCTTCCTGCGCGGCAAGGGCGAAGGCTGGATCACCGCCGAGTACGGCATGCTGCCGCGCGCCACCCATTCGCGTTCCGACCGCGAGGCCGCGCGCGGCAAGCAGGGCGGGCGCACGCTGGAGATCCAGCGCCTGATCGGCCGAGCGCTGCGCGCCTGCGTGGACCGCAACGCGCTCGGCGAGCGCACCATCACCCTGGACTGCGACGTGCTGCAGGCCGACGGCGGCACCCGCACCGCGGCGATCACCGGCGCCTACGTGGCGCTGATGGACGCGGTGAACTGGCTGCAGAAGCGCGGCGACCTGAAGAAGCCGGTGGTGCTCGGCGCGGTCGCCGCGGTGTCGGTCGGCGTCTACCGCGGCACTCCGGTGCTGGACCTGGACTACGCCGAGGACAGCGACTGCGACACCGACATGAACGTGGTGATGAACGACGGCGGCGGCTTCATCGAAATCCAGGGCACTGCCGAAGGCCACGCGTTCCGCCGCGACGAACTGGACGCGCTGCTGGCGCTGGCCGAAACCGGCATCGGCCAGCTGCTTGCCGCCCAGCGCGAGGCGCTGGCGCGGTGAAGCGGCGGATCGCATTGACCACGCTGGTCGTGGCCGACTACGACGCGGCGATCGCCTGGTACACCGGCAAGCTCGGCTTCGCCCTGCTGCAGGACGTGGCGCTCGGCGACGGCAAGCGCTGGGTGGTGGTCGGCCCGGGCGGCAGCGACGATGCCGCGCTGCTGCTGGCCGAACCCGGCGACGCCGCGCAGCGCGCGCGGATCGGCGACCAGACCGGCGGGCGCGTGGACCACTTCCTGTACACCGACGACTTCGCCCGCGACCACGCCGCGATGCTGGCGCAGGGCGTGGAGTTCCTCGAATCCCCACGCGCGGAACCCTATGGCACGGTCGCGGTGTTCCGCGACCTGTACGGCACCAAGTGGGACCTGCTGGAACCCAAGCAATGAAGACACTGGTCCTGGCCAGCAGCAACGCCGGCAAGCTGGAAGAACTGCATGCGCTGCTCGACGGCACCGGCATCGAGCTGGTCGCGCAGTCCACGCTCGGCGTGCGCGATGCCGACGAGACCGGCCTGACCTTCGTCGAGAACGCGCTGCTCAAGGCGCGCCACGCCGCGCAGGTCACCGGCCTGCCGGCGCTGGCCGACGACTCGGGCATCTGCGTGGACGCGCTGCGCGGCGCGCCCGGCCTGTATTCGGCGCGCTACGCCGGCGAACACGGCAACGCCAACGCCAACATCGACAAGCTGCTGCACGCACTGCGCGACGTGCCCGATGCGCAGCGTGGCGCGCATTTCTACTGCGTGCTGGTGCTGCTGCGGCATGCCGAAGACCCGCAGCCGCTGCTGGTGGAAGGCAGCTGGCGCGGACGCATCCTGCACGCGCGTGCCGGCGACGGCGGCCACGGCTACGACCCGGTGTTCTTCGACCCCGAGCACGGCCAGAGCGCGGCGCAGATGCCGCTGGCGCTGAAGAACCGGATCAGCCACCGCGGCCAGGCGCTGGCGCTGTTGAAGCAGCGCCTGGCGTCGCTGTAGCGGGCGCGAGCGCCGCTACGGCTTCCGCCTGGCGCCAGGCGGCCGCTCCCCGGGCGTAGCCGGCGCTGCGGCCACCGCCCCTCTTCCACCACCGAAACCCAAGCTGCGCGCCCGCACGCGCCGCTGCCGCCTCCTACACTGTCCCCATGCCGCCGCTGATCCCGCCCCCGCTGTCGCTGTACGTGCACCTGCCCTGGTGCGTGCGCAAATGCCCGTACTGCGATTTCAACTCGCATGCGGCCAAGGGCGCGCTGCCGTTCGACGACTACGTGGACGCGCTGATCCGCGACCTGGATCAGGACCTGCCGCTGGTCTGGGGCCGCACCGTGCAGACCGTGTTCTTCGGCGGCGGCACTCCCAGCCTGTTTCCGGCCGAAGCGATCGACCGCTTCCTGCAGGCGGCCAGCGCGCGCCTGCGCTTCGCGCCAAACCTGGAAATCACCCTGGAGACTAACCCGGGCACCGCCGAGCACGGCCGCTTCGACCGCTACCTGGCGGCCGGGGTCAACCGGCTCAGCTTCGGCATCCAGAGCTTCGACGACGCGGCGCTGCAGCGCCTGGGCCGGATCCACGACAGCGCCGACGCCGAGCGCGCGGTGAAGCTGGCGCAGGACGCCGGCTACGCCAACCTCAACCTGGACCTGATGTACGCGCTGCCGCAGCAGACCCTGGCCGGGGCGGAGGCCGACATCGCGCGCGCGCTGGCGCTGCAGCCAACCCACCTCAGCCACTACCAGCTGACCCTGGAGCCGAACACGGTGTTCGCCGCGCGCCCGCCGCAGGGCATCCCGGAGGACGACGACGCCTGGGACATGCAGGAGCGCTGCCAGGCGCTGCTGGCCGCGGCCGGCTACGCCCAGTACGAGGTCAGCGCCTATGCCCGCGACGGCTACCAGTGCGCGCACAACCTCAACTACTGGAAGTTCGGCGACTACCTGGGCATCGGCGCCGGCGCCCACGGCAAGATCAGCTCCGGCGCCGAGCAGAGCATCCTGCGCCGCTGGAAGACCAAGCATCCGCAGGCGTTCCTGGCCGCCGCCGGCACCCCGGCGGCGATCGGTGGCGACGAGTGGATCGCGGCCGAACGGCGCCCGTTCGAATACATGCTCAACGCGCTGCGCCTGAACCAGGGTTTCGCGCTGCGCGACTTCGCCGCACGCACCGGCCTGGCGCCGGAGGCGATCGCGCCGGCGCTGGCGCAGGCGCAGGCGCGGGACTGGCTGCGGGTGGACGCCGGGTACGCCGTCCCCACCGAACTGGGACGGCGCTTCACCAACGACGTGGTCGCCCTGTTCCTGGCCTGAAAACGCCTGGCCGCCGCACCCCGGCGTGGTTGCGCCGGCGGAAACGTGCTACATACCGGACCCGGAAAAAGTAAACGGCGATCACAGGATGTCATTGTCTGCTACCCCGTCGGCCAGCCCGGCGACGCTCGCTGCGGCCGCCCTGCCCACGCGTGTGCGCGACATCCTGGACACGCTCAAGACCTTGCTGTGGCAGGCGCTGGACGCGCCGCTGCAAGCGACCCTGGCCGAGCTGGAGCGCGAGCTGTTCGACCAGGCCGAGCGCGCGCGCAACAGCCAGCTGCAACAGGACATCTACCAGGAACTGCAGGGCCTGCGCGCGCGCCGCGAGCGTTTCGCGCCGTTCTACAAGGCGCAGCTGGAAGCGGCGCTGGCCACGATCCGGCTGCCGCCCGACCCCAGCGGCCCGCGCCGGCAGGAAAAGGCCAACGCAGCGATGCAGATGCTGACCCTGGTCGCCGACGTGGACATCGACCGCGACATCGTGCTGCACGACATCGCCCGGCGCGAGGCCGCGCGCGCCAGCATCCCGCTGCAACTGCTCGGCCAGCGCTTCGGTGTGCTCGCCGCGCGGCCGGCGTTCGAGGCCGAGCACACCCCGCTCGGCCCGCACCTGCTGTGCCGGATCCTGCGCGAGGCCGGCGAGGAACTGCGGCTGGGGCTGGACGCGCAACTGACCCTGTATCGCGCCTTCGAACGACAGGTGCTGGCGCGCTACGGCGAGATCGTGGAGCGCGCCAACGTGTCGCTGACCCATGCCGGCGTGCTGCCCGGGCTGGTCTATCTGCCGTACGTGGCGCGGCCGCCGGCCGAGCCGGCCGCCGGCGCACGCGGTGCGGCGCGGCCGTCCCCCGCCATGCGCCCGGCCACCGGCTGGTCGGGGCAGGCGGCGCCCAGCGCTTGGTCCAGTCCGAGTTCCGGTGCAGCGGCCAGCGAGGCCCGGCCCGGCACGCCGGCGATGCCAGCCACACCAGGCCCGCCACCCGCGGCCGCGGCCGCAGCGCAGCAGCGCGCGTCCGGCGCCGCGGCGACGGCGGCCACCACCCCGGCGGCGACGGCCACCGGCAACGAACCGGCCGACCTGGCCACGCTGCGCCAACTGCTGGCCGTCGCGCGCGACCGTGCGGCGGCAGCGGCGCCGGCCGGCACTGCCCATGTCGCATCGGAAGGCGGCCAGTACGACGCGACCGCCGCGGCGACGCCCGCCGCGGACGGCGTCGCCACGTCGGCCACGCCACGCACCACCGCGGCGACCGGCACGTCCGCGGCAGCCGCCAACGGCACTGCCCCCGCCGTGCCGACCGCTTCGCTGCTGCAGGCGCTGGGCGAGCTGCAGGCGCAGCCGCCCGCGCACAGCGCGCAGGCCGGACTGCGTGGCCGCCGCCAGGTCCGCGACGTGCAGGCCGCCTTGCTGGCCACGCTGCGCGCCGAGCATGGCGCGCAGGCCGCGCTGGCGCCGCAGGATGCCGACACCTTCGAACTGCTCGGCCTGCTCTACGCCGAGGTCGAGCGCGAAGTGCGCAGCGAAGCGCCCGCCGCCGCGCTGCTGGAACGCCTGCAGGTGCCGCTGGTGCGCGCCGCGCTGCAGGATCCCGCGTTCTTCGTGCGCCACCAGCATCCGGCGCGCGAACTGCTCAACGCGGTCGCCGAATCCGGCGCGACCTGGCTCGGCGAAGAAGACACCGATCCGCAACTGCTGTTGAAGCTGAACCAGACCGTGGACCGGGTGGTCGAGGACTACGAAGGCGACGAGAGCGTCTTCGAACAGGCCCACCAGGACATCCAGGCGCAGTACCGCGCGCTGGCGCACAAGGCCGAGATCGCCGAGCGCCGGCACATCGAGGCCGCACGCGGCAAGGAGCGGCTGGAGGTGGCCAAGCAGTTGGCCAATGCCACGCTGGACGACCTGTGCCGGACCTGGCAGCCGCCCAAGTTCGTGCAGGCGCTGCTGAAGCAGGCTTGGTCCGACGTGCTGACCCTGACCCTGCTTCGCCAGGGCGAGGACTCGGAAGCGTGGCGCGAGCGCCAGCAGCTGACCCAGTGCATCGCCGAGGTCAGTTGTCGCGACAACGGCGGCGATCCCGATACCGGCCTGGCCGACGAGGTGCGCAGCGCCTTGCTGCAGGTGGGCTACCACCAGGACGAAGCCGCCGCGATCGCACGGCGCCTGTCCACCCCGGGCGGCGGCGACGAACTGGTCTCGCGCACCGAACTCAGCGCCAGGCTCAAGTCGCGCACCCGCCTCGGCGACCAGGGCGAGGACGAGCGTCCGCTGCTGGCGCCGCGCAACGAGACCGAGCAGGCCGCGTACGCGCGCTTGCGCAGCCTGCCGTTCGGCACCTGGTTCGAGTTCGTCACCAACCAGCAGGGCGACCTGAAACGGCAGCGCCTGTCCTGGTACAGCCCGATCACCGATCGCGCGCTGTTCGTCAACCAGCGCGGGCACAAGACCGCCGAATATTCGCTGGACGCGCTGTCGCGGTTGCTGGCGCAGGGCCAGGCGCGGATCGTCACCGAAGACCGCGCGCGGCTGATCGACCGCGCCTGGCACGCCACCGTGCGCGCGCTGCGCACCCTGGCCGGCGCACCTGCGCCCAACGCCCCCCTGGAGGACGCATGATCGCCGAAGCCCGCCGCTCGCCGCGCCGACAGGTCCCGGACATGGTGCCGGTGCTGGACATGATGGAAGACGCCGTGGTCGGCCGGCTCGGCAACGTGTCCGAGAGCGGCATGCTGCTGCTGGCGTCGGCCCCGCTGCACGACGACGCGCTGTACCAGTTGCGCTTCGCGATCCCGCAACTCGGCCGCGACACCCAGATCGACGTCGGCGTGCACCTGCTGTGGAGCGAACGTTCGCATGCGCCGGGCCAGTCCTGGGCCGGCTTCCGCTTCCTGACCATCTCGCCCGCGCACCGCGAACTGCTGCGGCAGTGGATCAAGGCGGGGCCGGCCGGGTAGCGCATCGGGCACCTGTCCGCATCGCCGGCGACATGGTGCGGAAGCAACACCGATGAGACAAGCAAAGCCGGACGGGCGGCGGACGCGGGGACTGAAGCCTCCACCACCAGTCCGTGGCCTGCTGCTGCAGGCGCGGCTTGAACAGATGCGCACTACGCACGAACGTGACGTCGCGGCACGTGCCCGCCGCCCACCCACCTGTGGGAGCGACTTCAGTCGCGACGGGCGTTACCGGTAGCGCCCGTCGCGACTGAAGTCGCCCCCACAAATCCCGATCGCGGCGCCACGCCCTCCTCGCTCCTGGAGCGGCGCTGGCGCCGATCGCGTTGGCAAGCGCCGCGACGTTTGCGGCAAACTGGGCGCCTGCTTTTCGCATCGCCGACCGAGCCTTCGCCATGATCCAGCACGACCCCAGCGCCCTGTATGCCGACCACCTGCGCACGCTGGCGCAACGCGCCGACACCGCGCTGGCGCGCGGCGGCTTCGACCATCTGCTCGTGCCCAGCGGCACCCTGCACTACCAGCTGTTCGACGACCGCGACTATCCGTACGCGGTGAACCCGCAGTTCAAGGCCTGGCTGCCGTTGACCCGGGTGCCGAACAGCTGGCTGGTGTACACGCCCGGGCGCCGCCCGCAGGTGATCTTCCACCAACCGCGCGATTACTGGCACGTGGTGCCGGCTGCGCCGAACGGCTGGTGGGTGGAGCATTGCGACATCCACGTCATCCGCAGCCCGGAAGAGGCGCTGGCGCTGCTGCCCGCGCCGGCGGCGCGCTGCGCGATCCTGGGCGAGGCGCAGAGCGCGCTGGGCGACTACGTGCCGAACAATCCCGACGCGGTGGTCCAGTACCTGGAGTACCACCGCGCCTACAAGACCGCCTACGAACTGGAACTCATGCGCCAGGCGCAGCACCTGGCGGTGCGCGGCCACCGCGCCGCCGAAGCCGCGTTCCGCGACGGCCGCAGCGAGTTCGAGATCCACATGGCCTATTGCGGCGCGGTCGGCCAGGACGCCAACGACCTGCCGTACGGGAACATCATTGCGCTCAACGAGCACGGCGCGGTACTGCACTACACCGAACTGGAGCGGCAGGCGCCGGCGCAGCGGCGCAGCTTCCTGATTGATGCCGGCGCCTCTGCGCACGGCTACGCCAGCGACATCACCCGCAGCTACGCCGCCGACACCGGCAGCGAGTTCCAGGCGCTGATCGACGCGGTCGACGCCGCGCAACTCCGCATGGGCCAGGGCGTGCGCGCCGGCGTGGACTACAAGCAGCTGCACCTCGACGCGCACCTGGCGCTGATGGGCGTGCTCAAGGACTTCGGGGTGATCACCGTGTCGCCGGAAGCCGCGCTGGCCACCGGCGTCAGTGCCGCGTTCTTCCCGCACGGGCTCGGCCACCCGATCGGCCTGCAGGTGCACGACGTGGCCGGCTTCGCCGCCAGCGACCGCGGCGGCCGCATCGAGCGCCCCGCCGGCCATCCCTACCTGCGCATGACCCGCGTGCTGGAACCGGGCATGGTGGTGACCATCGAACCGGGCGTGTACTTCATCGACATGCTGCTGGACGAAGCCAGACAGGCCGGCCACGCCGCCAGCATCGACTGGGCGCGCGTGGCGCAGTTCAAGCCCTACGGCGGCATCCGCATCGAGGACGAAGTGGCCTGCACCGACGGCGATCCGGAGAACCTGACCCGCCCGGCGTTCGCCGCGGCGGCCTGACCGCCACGCGTGTTGTTCGCCGGGCAGCGCAAGCACGGCGAGACTGTCGGCCTTCCCTCGGGTTTCTGGGCAGCTGGCGGCACGGAGGCTCGTTGCCGCCAGCGCGCAATGAGCGTACCGCGGCTGCCTGCTGCGTCTACCGGCAAGCCCGCAGTACCCGCGAATGACGCCGGCCTACGAGCGGGGATGGCCGTATCCATGACGCCAAACGCTGTTCTATTTGCCCGCGCGAAGCGCAACGTGCCGGTGCTGGACTGATGCCGCGCGTGGAAGCGAACGCTTCGGCTGTCCGACGACGGCCAGCGCAAGCCGATGCATTCCACCAAGGAAAGGGCCGCTCGTAGCCGCTGATCGCATGTCCTTGCGGAGGGCGAGAAGACATCGCGGCACCGCCTACGACACGCAGCGCCAGCCGCCGCGGATCGCCCACCAGTCACCGGACCGCCGCTTCCCGATCGCGCGCAGCCAAGCGCGCAGCCACATTGACATACGCGACGTATGAAAATAACATACGTTGCGTATGTCAACTGGCCACCACATGCCACGCCGCCGTTCCCGCACCGAAATGATCGAGGACACCCGCGCCAAGCTGCTGGCGGCGGCGCGGCGCGCGTTCGCCGCGCAAGGCTTCGCGCACACCTCGATGGACGACTTCACTGCCGACGTGGGCCTCACCCGCGGCGCGCTCTACCACCACTTCAACGGCAAGGAAGGGCTGCTGACCGCGGTCATCGAACAGATCGAGGTCGAGGTCGGCGCACGCCTGCAGGCGGTGTCCGATGCGGCGCCCTCGCCGTGGGAGGGGTTTCGCCGCCGCTGCCGCACCTATCTGGAACTGGCGCTGGAGCCGGAGATCCGCCGCATCATCCTGCAGGACGCGCGCGCCGTGTTCGGCGACGTCCCGCCGGCCGCGCAGTCGGTAGGGATCGGCGCATTGCAGGCCGCGCTCGAGACCCTGATCGCCGCCGGCACGGTGGCGCCGCTGCATGCGGGGGTGATGGCACGCATGCTCTACGGCGCCATCACCGAAGCCTCGTTCTGGATCGCCGAACCGGAGGGCGACCAGCAGGCGCGCCTGGCCGATGCGCTCGACGGCCTGGAACGGCTGCTCGGCAGCCTGCTCGCCCGCTGAACGATCGCATCCGCACGCTGCCAGGATTCCCCTCATGCAATGGCGCACCACCGCACACCGCTTCGGCTTCGTGGCCAAGCTGTTCCATTGGACCACCGCCGCCGCGTTCATCGGCGCCTACGTGGTCGTCTACTACGTCATCTGGTTCATGGACGACACCTCCGACGCGTCCTTGCCGGTGCTCAACCTCCACTGGGTGCTCGGCCTGCTGGTCGGCTTCCTGGTGCTGCCGCGGCTGCTGTGGCGGTGGCTGGACGTGCAGCCGGACGATCCGCCGGGATCGCCGCTGGAACACCGGCTCGCGCATGCGGCGCACTGGGGCCTGTACGCCCTGCTGATCGTCATGCCGCTGACCGGTTACGTGGGCACCGGTGCCGACACCGACGTCGGCCTGTTCCGCGTCACCGGGTTCAACGACACCCGGCTGTTCGCGTGGATCAGCCAGCGCTTCGCGCTCAGCTGGGAAGCGTTCGAAGCGCCCATCGATGTCGTGCATCACTTCATCGGCAAATGGATCGCGTGGCTGGTGGTCGCGCTGCACGTCGCCGCAGCGCTGTTCCACCACTGGGTGCGCCGCGACGACGTGCTCGCGCGCATGCTGCCGTGGCGGACGGCGCGCGCTGCGCCTGCGTCCGCAGCGGCCGCCGAGAGCGGCACTCCGGCGCCCTGAGCACCGACGTCCGGCGGCCGCGGCCTGCCGCGCGAATCACAGGCGCGGCAGCGCGACCGGTTCGCCCGCCGGCAGCGGCCAGCGCAGCAGGAAGCTGGTGCCGCCCGTGCCCGAGGGCCGGCAGGTCGCATCGCCGCCGTGCGCCTCGGCGATGGCCTTGACCACGGACAGGCCCAGCCCGCTGCCGCCGCTCTTGCGCGAGCGCGAAGGATCGCCGCGGCGGAAGGCCTCGAACACGCGCGCGGCGACGTCCGCATCGATGCCGGGGCCGTCGTCCTCCACGCTCAGCTCGCACACGCCGTCGCGGTTGCCCGCGCGCACCCGCAACGCGCCGGGTTCGGCGTACGCGAGCGCGTTCTGCAGCAAGGCCATCAGGGCCTGGCGGATGCGCACCGCATCGCACACGACCTGCATCCGCGGATCCAGCTCCACCTGCAGCACGAAACCGCGCGCGGCCAGGCCGCCGGCGAAGGCGTGGACGACGGCGGACAGTTCCTGCGCCAGGTCGGCCGGCGCCAGGTGCAGTTCCAGATGGCCGCTGTCGTTGAGGCTGAGCACACGCAGATCCTCGATCAGCCTGCTCAACCCCTCGACCTGGCGCAGCAGCCCCTGGAACGTCTCGACCTCGGGCTCGAACACCCCTTCCGCCAGGCCCTGCAGGCGCCCGCGCAGGATGGTGACCGGCGTGCGCAGTTCGTGGGCGATGGCCGCGTTCCAGAACTCGCGCTCGCGGGTCATGCGCTGCAGGCGCTCGGCCATCGTGTTGAAGTCGCGCACCAGTTGCGCGGTCTCGCCCAGCGCATGTTCGTCCATCGCCGCGCGCGCCTGCAGGTTGCCCTGGGCGATCTCGCGCAGGCTGTGCGCTACCGAGTTCAGCGGCAGCAGGATCCGGCGCGACAGGCGCACGGCCACCAGCACCGCCACCGCCAGCGCCGCCACCGCAGTGCAGACGATCCATGCCAGCTCGACGCGTGACGGCATCCATGTTTCGGAAATGCTGCCCGGCAGATACGCCACGGCCAGCGCATAGAACACATAGGAACCGACCACCGACAGCAGGATGATCCCCAGCGCCAGCACGCCCAGCGACAGCACGACCTGCCGGCGCAGCCCCGGTTCCTGGCTCACGCGCCGTGCCCGAACCGGTAGCCGACGCCGCGCACGCTGGCCGGCGTGCCCTGCACGCCGAGGGCCTCGAGTTTCTTGCGCAGCTTGCTGATGTGGCTGTCGACCGTGCGTTCCTGGCTGTCGCCCTCGGGCAGGCACGCGCTCAACAGCTCGGCGCGACTGAACACGCGCCTGGGCGCGCGCATCAGCCGGCTCAGGATCTTGAACTCGGTCAGGGTCAGGTCCAACGTGTGGCGCCGCTCGCCGACGCGCACGCTGGCGTGGTGCTGGTCCAGATCGAGATGGAACGCGCCCACCCGAAGCGCGCGCGCTTCGGTCGCGCCGTTGGCCTGGATCCGCCGCAGCACCGCCTGCACGCGCGCCACCACTTCGGCCGGGTTGAACGGCTTCACCACGTAGTCGTCGGCGCCCAGGCGCAGGCCCATCAGTTTGTCGATGTCGTGATCGAGCGCGGTGAGCATGATCACCGGGGTCTGGCCGCGATGGCGCAGCTCGGCGAGCACCTTCCACCCGTCCACGCCGGGCATCTGCACGTCCAGCAGGACCAGGTCCGGATCCAGCGTCAGATGCATGGCGAGCGCTTCGCGGCCATTGACCGCATGCGCTGTGCGCAACCCGCTGCGCGCCAGATACGCCGCCAGGATCTCGGCGATCTCGCGCTCGTCCTCGGCGATCAGGACGAGCGCGGCGGACGCGGGCACCGGTGACGGGCCTGAGGCGGAGGCGGGCATGTGGACGCTGGAATGCTTCGACGCTGAATGGTCGATGGGCCTCCATCATATCTCCACACTGCATCGAAAGCGCCGCAACCATCGCCTGTCACGCTTCCCGCTTCGCACTTCCGCCGCGCGCGTGCGGCGACACCATCGAGGCTCGTGAGGCATGTGCATGCGACAGTGGTACCGAAACCTGGCGACGGCCGGCCTGGCCGCGCTGGCGCTGGCCGGCTGCGGAACCGGCGGGCAGGACGCTGCCGCACCGCCACCGGCGCAGGTCACGGTGCTGACCCTGCGCCCGGAGCAGGTGACCGCAAGCGTCGACCTGCCAGGGCGGATTTCCGCAGTGCGCAGCGCGCAGATCCGCCCGCAGGTCGGCGGCATCGTGCAGCGGCGTTTCTTCGAACAGGGCGCCGAAGTAACACGCGGCGACGCGCTGTTCCAGATCAACCCGGCCCCGTTCAAGGCCGAGGTCGACAGCGCGGTGGCCGCGATGCAACGCGCGCAGGCCGCGCTGTCGCGCGCCAGCGGGCAGGCCGCACGACTCGAGCGCCTGGTGCAATCCGACTTGGTCAGCCGGCAGACGTACGACGACGCGGTGGCGCAACGCGACCAGGCCGCGGCCGACGTGGCCGAAGCGCGCGCGACGCTGGCGCGGCGGCGCCTGGACCTGGCGTTCGCGCGGGTCGATGCGCCGATCTCCGGGCGCATCGACCAGGCGCTGCTCACCGAGGGCGCGCTGGTCGCGCCGACCGACAGTGCGCCGCTGGCGGTGGTCCAGCAGATCGACCAGGTCTACGTCGACGTGCGCCAGCCAGCGACCGCGCTGGACCCGATTGGCGATGCGCCGGGCACGCAGGCGGCCGGCGACCACGGCCTGCCCGCACAGATCCTCGATCGCAGCGGGCAGCCCTCCGGCGTGAGCGGGCGCGTGTTGTTCTCCGGCATCGACGTCGATGCCAGCACCGGGGACGTGCTGCTGCGCATCCTGGTCGACAACCCGCAGCGGCGATTGCTGCCCGGAATGTACGTGCGCGCGCGGGTGCCGCGGGCCAGCTATGCGCAGGCGCTCACCGTTCCCCAGCAGGCAGTCACCCGAATCGGCGCGCAGGCGTACGTGTGGGTGGTGGATGCGCGCGGACGCACACACAGCGCCTCGGTCGAACTCGGCGAACTGGTCGAGCGCCGCTACCGCATCGCCTCCGGCCTGCACGCGGGGCAGCGGGTAGTCATCGAGGGCATCGAACGCCTGAGCGCCGGAGCGGCAGTCACCGCTCGCCCATGGAGTGGTCCGGCCAGCGCGGCCACGGCCGCAAGCGCGCGCTGAGCGGAGGAATCGAGCATGCCCCAGTTCTTCATCGAACGTCCGGTGTTCGCGTGGGTGATCGCACTGTTCATCGTGCTGTTTGGCGCCATCGCCATCGGGCAGCTGCCGGTCGCGCGCTATCCCTCGGTGGCGCCGCCGTCGGTGACCTTGTACGCGAGCTATCCCGGTGCCACGCCGCAGACGATGAACGATTCGGTGGTCGGCCTGGTCGAACGCGAATTGGCCGGCGTCAAGAATCTGCTGTACTTCGAGTCGTCGGTGGACACCTCCGGCACCGCGCAGATCACCGCGACCTTCAAGCCGGGCACCGATCCGGAGTTGGCGCAGGTGGACGTGCAGAACCGGATCAAGGCGGTGGAACCG
This sequence comes from Xanthomonas sp. WHRI 7945, assembly GCF_035026585.1. Classification (NCBI taxonomy): domain Bacteria; kingdom Pseudomonadati; phylum Pseudomonadota; class Gammaproteobacteria; order Lysobacterales; family Lysobacteraceae; genus Xanthomonas; species Xanthomonas sp. WHRI 7945. The sequence goes on along the minus strand of NZ_JAYIQP010000004.1, from coordinate 217,650 downwards.
CGCCTGCCGCAGGCGGTGCGGCAAAGCGGCCTGCAGGTGGAGTCGGCCGCCTCCGGCTTCCTGATGCTGATCGGCATGACCTCGCGCGACGGCCGCTACGACGAGGTCGCGCTCAACGACTACATGGCGCGCAACATCGTGCAGGAGCTGCGCCGGATCGACGGCGTCGGCCGCGTGCAGCTGTTCGGTGCCGAGCAGGCCATGCGCGTGTGGGTGGATCCGGACAAGCTGGTCGCCTACGGGCTGGCGATGACCGACCTGGCGCAAGCGATCGAACAGCAGAACGCGCAGATCGCGCCGGGCAGGGTCGGCGACGAACCGACCCTGCCCGGCCAGCGCCTGACCGTGCCGCTGACCGTCGTCGGGCAGCTGTCCACGCCGGAGCAGTTCGCCGCGATCGTGCTCCGCGCCAGCGCCGACGGCGCCAGGGTCGTGCTCGGCGATGTGGCGCGCGTGGAACTGGGCGCGCAGTCCTATGCATTCTCCAACCGCGAGAACGGCGCGGCCGCGACCAGCGCCGCCATCCAGCTTTCGCCCGGCGCCAACGCGGTGCGGACCGCGCAGGCGGTGCAGGACAGGCTCGACGAACTGGCCGCCAGCATGCCGGCCGGGATGGCCTACTCCATCCCGTTCAACACCGCGCCGTTCGTAAAGATCTCCATCGAGAAAGTGCTCCACACCCTGCTCGAAGCGATGCTGCTGGTGTTCCTGGTGATGTACCTGTTCCTGCAGAACGTCCGCTATACGCTGATTCCGGCGATCGTCGCGCCGATCGCGCTGCTCGGCACGTTCGCGGTGATGTTGCTGGCCGGGTTCTCCATCAACGTGCTGACCATGTTCGGCATGGTGCTGGCGATCGGCATCATCGTCGACGACGCCATCGTGGTGGTGGAGAACGTCGAACGGCTGATGGCCAGCGAAGGGCTCTCGCCCAGGGACGCCACGTCCAAGGCGATGCGGGAAATCACCGGCGCGGTGGTCGGCATCACCCTGGTGCTGACCGCGGTGTTCATCCCGATGGCATTCGCGGCCGGCTCGGTCGGCGTGATCTACAAGCAGTTCACCCTGTCGATGGCGGTCTCGATCCTGTTCTCGGCGTTCCTGGCGCTGACCCTGACGCCGGCGCTGTGCGCGACGCTGCTGCGTCCGCCGCAGCCCGGCCACCACGAGAAACGCGGCTTCTTCGGCGCCTTCAATCGCCGCTTCGAGCGCCTGACCGGCGGTTACGCAGCGCGCGTGGCGCGCATGGTCCGGCACAGCGGGCGCATGATGGCGGCGTTCTGCGTGGTCTGCGTCGCGCTGGTGTTCGCGGCGCGCCAGCTGCCGTCTTCGTTCCTGCCGGAAGAGGACCAGGGCTATTTCATGACCTCCATCCAGTTGCCGACCGGCGCCACCAGCGAGCGCACGCTCGATGTGGTGAAGGCCTTCGAGGCGCATGTCGCAACGCGCCCGGCGCTGGCCTCGAACCTGGTCATCCAGGGCTTCAGCTTCGCCGGCGCGGGGCCGAACGCGGCGATGGCCTTCACCATGCTCAAGGATTGGGACCAACGTGGCGGCGCCACCGCGGGCCAGGAAGCGGCGCTGGCCCAGCAGGCCATGCGCGGCACCGCCGAAGGCACGGTGATGAGCCTGATGCCGCCAGCGATCGACGAACTGGGCACGTCCTCGGGCTTCACCCTGTTCCTGCAGGACCGCGGCAACCGCGGCGACGCCGCGCTCATGGCCGCGCAGACGCGGCTGCTGGACCTGGCCGCGCACAGCAAGCTGGTCAGCGACGTCTATCCCGACGGCATGCCGCCGGGGAAGAGCATCCAGTTGCAGATCGACCGGCAGAAGGCCGAAGCGATGGGCCTGTCGTTCAGCACGGTCAGCGCGACCCTGTCGGCGGCGATGGGCTCGCTGTACGTCAACGATTTCCCCAACGCCGGGCGCATGCAGCAGGTGATCGTGCAGGCCGACGCGCCGGCGCGCATGCAGCTGGACGACGTGCTGGCGCTGCGCGTGCGCACCGCCTCCGGCGGCATGCTGCCGTTGCGCGAAGTGGTGGCGCCGGCGTGGATCGACTCGCCGCAGCAACTGATGCGCTTCCAGGGCTTTCCCGCCGTGCGCATCGCCGGCGGCGCGGCGCCCGGCATCTCCAGCGGCGAGGCGATGGCGGAAATGGAGCGGCTGGCGGCGCGGCTGCCGCCGGGCTTCGCCGTGGCCTGGACCGGGCAGTCGCTGCAGGAACGCCAGTCGGCGGCGCAGGCGCCGATGCTGACCCTGCTGTCGGCGCTGGTGGTGTTCCTGGTGCTGGCGGCGCTGTACGAGAGCTGGTCGATTCCGCTGTCGGTGATGCTGGTGGTCCCGCTCGGGCTGCTCGGCGCGGTGGCCGCGGTGATGCTGCGCGGCCTGCCGAACGACGTGTTCTTCAAGGTCGGCATGATCACCATCATCGGCCTGTCGGCCAAGAACGCGATCCTGATCGTGGAATTCGCCCGGCAGCTGCACGCCGGTGGCCAGGGCCTGGCCGAGGCGGTGGTGAACGCGGCGCGCCTGCGCCTGCGCCCGATCCTGATGACGTCGCTGGCGTTCGCGCTGGGCGTGGTGCCGCTGATGCTGGCCTCCGGCGCCAGCGCCGAGACCCAGCATGCGATCGGCACCGGCGTGTTCGGCGGCATGGTCAGCGGCACCTTGCTGGCGGTGTTCTTCGTGCCGGCGTTCTTCGTGTTCGTGCTCGGCCTGCAGGGACGTTTCGCGGCCTGGCGCGCACGGCGCGGCGCGGCGCGCTCAAGCGCACAGGAGTGAGCGCCGACGTGCCCTGCAACGGTGACGATCCGGAAAACCTGATCGGCGCCTGGCTCGCTCCGCCGCGGTCACTGCTTGCCGGTCAACGCATAAGGGCCGCGATTGAAGCTCATGGGCACCGTGTCGTAACGCCGCTGCCCTGCCGCAGCAGGATACGGCGCGGTCTTGAAATCGCGCGCCAACGCCTCGAGTCCGCGCGCCGCGCTCGGCGACGGCAATGCCTCGATCACCAGCGACGACTCGGGACGTCCGCCTTGCGGGTCGCCGCGGAGCAGGAACAGGGTCAACGCCGGGGTGACCGGCAAGTCCATCGGGCTATCGCGCACGGTCTTGCGCCGCTGGTTCTCGGCGCGTGGCGCAAGCCCGGCGCTCTCGCCCGTGCCCTGCGCGTGCAGCGCGTCGATCTGCGCGAACAGCATGCGGTCCAGCACCTTGCCCCGCTGCAGCCGGAGTTCGTTGAACCAGGCCAGGCCGATCGCGTTGCGATCGCCCGACGGCATGGCGGCGTAGCACCGCTCCAGCAGATAGGCGTGATACGCGGTATCGCGATTGAGCTGGCTGGGCCGAAGCGTGCGGCCGCTGGCCTCGCGTTCGCGCGCCGTGAGCTCGCGATCCAGTGCGATCCAGGCCTGCGCCCACTGCATCGCCGGCTTGGGGTTGCCCGCGGACAGTTCCAGTTCCGCCAGCGAGGCGAGCGCCAGCAACGGACACCGTGTCATCCCGAGGCATGTTTCCAGCCAATAGCGCGCGGTATCGTCGTCGCGCTGCACCAGATGCGCCGGATGCGCATCGCCGTGTCGGTAGAGCACGCCGAGGTAGAAGGCCGAAGCGCCGTCGCCGTTGCGCGCCAGCGCCACCAACTGCGCCAACAACTGCTCGCGGGCCGCAGGCACGGAGCGCACCGACAACAGCGTTTCCAGATCGGCCAGCGCCATGCTGGGAACGCCGGCCGCAACGCTGGCCGGCGCTGGCGCTGGCGCCGCATCGTGCGCCTGCGGTACCGCGCCCGCACTGGCTGCAAGCCACATCGTTGCCGTGAGCAATCCCGCCACCGTATTCTTCAACATTCATCCCCCCTCGTACCTGCACACTGTGCGCAGCGGACGACAAGCGCGCAAGCGACGTCAGCGCGCGGCCATCTCCGCCTCGATCTCCTCGGCGCTGCGCGCCAGCGCGGCGGTCAGCACGCGGTGGCCGTCGTCGGTGATCAGCACGTCGTCCTCGGTCCGGATGCCGATGCCGCGCCACTTCGCATCGACCTCCTTGTCGTCGGGCGAGACGTACAGGCCGGGCTCGATGGTGAACACCATGCCCGGCTCCAGCAGGCGCGATTCGCCGGCCAGCTTGTAGTCGCCGACGTCGTGCACGTCCAGGCCCAGCCAGTGCCCGGTCTTGTGCCGGTAGAAGCGCCGATAGTCGCCGCTGGCCAGGTTCTGCTCCAGGCTGCCCTTGAGCAGCCCCAGGCGCAGCAGGCCCTCGGTGAGGGTCTGCACCGCGGCCAGGTGTCCGGCCTCGTAGGCCACGCCCGGCCGCGCCTGCGCCAGCGCCGCCGCGTGCGCGGCGCCGACCAGGTCGTGCAGCGCGCGCTGCTCGGCGCTGAAGCGGCCGCTCACCGGGAAGGTGCGGGTGATGTCGGCGGCATAGCCGCGGTACTCGGCGCCGGCGTCGATCAGCACCAGCTCGCCGTCGCGCAGGCGCGCGGCGTTGGCGCGGTAGTGCAGCACGCAGGCGTTGGCGCCGGTGCCGACGATGCTGCCGTAGGCCGGCCAGGCATCGCCGGCACGAAATTCGCGCTCGATCTCCGCCTGCAACTGGTATTCGTGGACGCCCGCGCGCGCCAGCCGCATCGCCGCGCGATGCCCCTCCACGCTCAGGTCGGCGGCCACCTGCATCAGCGCGATCTCGTCGCGCGACTTGAACAGGCGCTGCTCGTGCAGCAGGTGGCCCAGCTCCAGGAACTCGTGCGGCGGCTGCGCGCCGTGCCGCACCTGTTCGCGCACGCGCTTGACCCAGCCGATCAGCTTGAGGTCGAAGTCGACGTCGCGGCCGAAGTGGTAGTACACCCGCGAACGGCCTTCCAGCAGCCCGGGCAGGATCTCGTCGAGGTCCTCGATCGGGTACGCATCGTCCATGCCGTAGCGCTCGACCGCGCCGTCCTGGCCGGCGCGCGGGCCGTCCCAGGCCTCGCGCTCGGGGTCGCGCTCGCGGCAGAACAGCAGCGCCTCGCCGTGCTTGCGGCCCGGCACCAGCACCAGCACCGCCTCCGGCTCGGGGAAGCCGCACAGGTACCAGAAATCCGAGTCCTGCCGGTACGGGTAGTGGGTGTCATGGCTGCGCACCCGTTCCGGCGCGCTCGGCAGCACCAGGATGGCGTGCTCGCCGGCCATGTCCATCAGGTGTCTGCGCCGGCGCGCGTATTCGCCCGCGCCGATCCCGGTGAGTCGCTTCATCGCTCAGTTCAGGCGTTGCCGGTGGCGCGGGCCGAGCACGCAGTCGCTGTGCAGCAGCAAGGCCGCCACGCGCACGAATTCCTCGATCTCTGCCAGCGCGTCCTCGTCCTCGTCGGCGCTGTCGAAATCGTCGGTGCTGGCCTGCGCCAGCCGCGCCAGGTCCTGCAGCGCCTCCTCGCCTTCTTCGGACAACGGCGGCTTGGCGCCGGCGGCCAGCCCGAAGCCGCCGAGAAAGCCGCGGCACCAGTCGAACAGGCCGTCGGCGCGTTCGGACAACGGCGCGCCGGCGTCGGCCAGCACCAGGTCGAAGGCGAAATCACGGTCCTCCAGCTGCGCGACGGTGGCCTCGCGCAGCCGGTCCAGCGCATCGCCGGGGCGCGGCGTGGCGACGCCGGCATCGGCCAGCACCGCCGCCGGCCAGGCCGCCAGGTCGGCGCCGCCGCCGGCCAGCCAGCCGCACAACGCGCCGTGGAGTTCGGCCGCCGACGCGGCCAGGCCCAGTTGCTGGCTGGCTTGGTGGACGTCGTCGGCGGTGGGAAGTTCGGTCATGGACGCAAGGCCTGTTGGGCGCCGATCGCCGGAGCGGGGCGCAGCGGTGGATCGGGCCGCGCAGTGTAGCAATCCGCATGCGCCGCGCTGCTTGTGAAGGCTTCCGACCGGCGCCTACACTCCACCACCCTTTCCTGCTCGAAGCCCCTACCCGCCATGTCGATCGAGCACGTCGCTGCGGGAATCACGGGTCATGCCGGCATCGACTGGCGTTGGGGCTGGGCCGCCGCGGCGGCGATCCTGGCCGTGGCCACGGGGGTGGCGGTGCTGCAGGCCTTGCACTGGCGGCGGCGCATGCAGCAGCAACTGCAGCGCCAGCAGCAGCTGCAGCAGCGCGACCACCACCTGAAACTGGCGCTGTGGGCCTCCGGCGAGCACTTCTGGGACTACGACCTGCAGCAGCGCAAGCTGCGCCGGATGCGCGCCGACGAAGCGGCGCCGCACGCGCAGGAGATCACCATGGTGATCCGCGAGGACGACCCGCTGCGCATCCATCCCGACGACGTGCCGCAGGCCGAACGCGCGCTGCGCGAGCACCTGCAGGGGCTGACCCCGGTCTACGTGGCCGAGTACCGGGTGGACCTGGCCGGCGATGGCGTATGGCTGTGGGCGCGGGTCCGCGGCCGCGTGGTCGACTACGGCGCCGACGGCAAGCCGCGCCGGCTCGCCGGCACCGCGCGCGACATCACCTCGCACCGCCAGGCCGACCTGGAGCGGCGCATCGCCAGCGAAGTGCTGCGCAGCATGAGCGAAGCGGTCGCGGTGCTGGACGAGGAATCGCGCTTCATTTCGGTCAATCCGGCCTTCACCCGCATCACCGGCTACAGCGAACGCGAAGTGCTGGGCCAGCCGATGGCGCTGCTCGACCACGCACCGGACGTGCCGGTCCCCGCCGCGTTCGAGAATGGCCGGCAGTGGCGCGGCGAAGCCTGGAAGCGGCGCAAGGACGGCCAGGAGATCCTCTGCCACGTGCGCCGCAACACCGTCGTCGACGCCGATGGCCGGCACAGCTTCTACGTGGTGGTGCTGGAAGACATCACCGACCAGAAGCGCGCCGAGCAGGAACTGCGCTACCTGGCCAACTACGACACGCTGACCAGCCTGCCCAACCGCGCCTTGCTGTCCGAGCGGCTGGCGCGCGCGATCGTGCGGGCGCGGCGCCAGGGCAGTTCGGTGGCGGTGTTGTTCCTGGACCTGGACCGGTTCAAGGACATCAACGATTCGCTCGGCCACGCCATCGGCGACCGGGTGCTGCGTGCGGTCGCCGAACGCCTGCAGCAGGCGGTGGGCCCGCAGCACACGGTCGCGCGCCTGGCCGGCGACGAATTCACCGTGGTGGTGGAGGACGTCGCCGACCAGGCCCAGGCCGAGGCCGTCGCCGCGCGCGTGCTGACCGCGTTCGATCCGCCGCTGCAGCTGGACGACCGCCGCGAAGTGGCGATCTCCTCCTCGATCGGCATCTCGCTGTTCCCGCAGCACGCGCTGTTGCCCAGCGAACTGCTCAAGCACGCCGACACCGCGATGTACCAGGCCAAGGCCGCCGGCCGCCGCAACATCCAGGTGTACTCGGCGCGCATGGACGAGGCCACCCGCCACCGCGCCACGCTGGCCAGCACCCTGCGCAAGATCCCGCTCGACCAGGAACTGAAGCTGGTCTACCAGCCGCGCTATTCGCTGCGCGAGCAGCGCGTGGTCGGCGTGGAAGCGCTGCTGCGCTGGCACAGCGCCGATTTCGGCACGGTCTCGCCGAGCCAGTTCATTCCCCTGGCCGAGGAGACCGGGCTGATCCTGGAGATCGGCGAGTGGGTGCTGCGCCAGGCCTGCACCACCTTGCGCGGCTGGCGCGAGCTGGGCCTGACCGAGTTGTGCATGTCGGTCAACGTCTCGGCGATCCAGCTCGAGCGCGGCGACCTGCCGGCGCTGATGGCGCGGATCCTGGCCGAGACCGGGGTGCCGGCGAACAGGGTCGAACTGGAACTCACCGAAAGCGTGGTGATGTCGCAGGTCGGCAAGAACGCGGCCACCCTGCACGCCTGCCGCGCGCTGGGCCTGGCCCTGGCGATCGACGACTTCGGCACCGGCTATTCCTCGCTGGCCTACCTGAAGCGGCTGCCGATCAACACCCTGAAGATCGACCAGGAATTCATCGGCGACCTGACCCGCGACCCGGACGACGAGGCGATCACCAGCACCATCATCGCCATGGGCCACTCGCTGGCGCTGAAAGTGGTGGCCGAAGGCGTCGAGCTGCCCGGCCAGCTGGCGTTCCTGCGCGAGCACGGCTGCGACGAGATCCAGGGCCACCTGGTGGCGCCGGCGCTGGAGCCGGAGGTCTGCCTGCAGTTGCTGCGGCAGCCGTTGCTGCTGCCCGCCTGAGCGGCGGCCGTCGCGGCGCCGCGCGGCGTCTTGACCGCCGCTCGGGCGCATGCCTATCGTGGGCGCCATGGACACCCCCGAAACCCTCGCCCAGCTACGCACCCTCGCCACACGCGTGGAAACGCTGGTCGAGCGCTGCCAGCGCCTGGCCGACGAGAACCGCAGCCTGCGCCAGCAGCAGGAGCAGCTGATCGGCGAGCGCTCGCAGCTGCTGACCAAGAACGAGCAGGCGCGCTCGCGGGTCGAGGCGATGATCACCCGGCTCAAGTCGTTGGAGCAGCACACGTGAGCGAACCGGTCAGCGTCCGCATCCTCGATCGCGAATACACCGTCGGCGTCGAGGCCGAGGAGCGCGACAGCCTGCTCGCCGCCGCGCGCCTGCTCGACGCGAAGATGCGCGAAGTGCGCGGCAGCAACCGCATGGCGGCGGTGGACCGGGTCGCGGTGCTGGCCGCGCTGAACCTGGCGCACGAACTGCAACAGCTGCGCGACGAGCAGACGCGGCGCGATCATGAGATGACGCGCACGCTGGCCGATCTCAATCGCCGCCTGGACGGCGTGGTCGATACGGCGCGCTGATCCGCGCATCGCATTTCGATCATCAACGTGAATTGCGCCGTACCGCGCGACCGACGAACGGACTAGCCAAGCGCGGCGACGGCGCTATACTTCGTTTGCGTTCTCTGCTGTGAACGACAGCGTGTGCAAACATTCGCCTTGTCCCTTAATTACGACCACGGGATGGCGACGGAATCGGGTGTGCAGGTCCGCCTCGTAGCGGGAAGCCCGATGGTTCCCCAGCTATCCCACTTGAACCCCGGGTTCAAGGTCGTTTCGCACGCATCGTCATGGCGGAGAATGCAATATCCCGGAAACGGCGCCGCAAGGCGCCGTTTCCTTTTGTGTGTCCGCGTGTTGTGCGCGCATGCCGTGCGCCATGCGCGTGGGTTTCCGCCCATGCCGCACGCCGCCACGCCGCGACCAGCCGCCGCACAAGCCTGGGATACTGTCGCCCCCACCCAGGAGACGCCGCATGCCTTCGCTCGCCCAGCTCGTCGACCGCTTCGACCCGGCCGCCGGGTTCGACGTCCCCGCCAGCTGGCGGCAGGGACGTACCGCCTTCGGCGGCCTGTCCGCGGCGCTGGCGCTGCAGGCCGCGCTGCGCGCCGCGCCTTCCGCGCTGCCGCCGCTGAAGTCGGCGCACATCTGGTTCGTCGGCCCGACCGATGCCGCCCTGCGTTTCGATGCGCGCCTGCTGCGCCAGGGCAAGTCCGCCACCTCGATCGCGGTCGACTGCCTGGCCGGCGAACAGGTCGCGTTGCGCGCGGCGCTGCTGTTCGCGCAGCCGCGGCCCAGCGGCATCGTCCACGACTTCATGCCGGCGCCGCCGGCGGTGTGCGCACCCGACGCCGCCGCGCCGATCGCCGACAGCGCCGCCACCCCGGCGTTCGTCGCCAATTTCGAGATGCGCCTGGCCGGCGGCGCGCTGCCGGTCTCCGGCGCCGCCACCCCGGAACTGCTGGTGTGGGCGCGCCATCGCGACGGCGGCGGGGTGGACCCGAGCGTGGCCCTGGTCGCGCTCGGCGACTGCCTGCCGCCGGCGGCGATGGCCTGCTTCACCGAACCGGCGCCGGTCAGTTCGATGACCTGGACCCTGGATTTCCCGCAGCCGGCAACCGCCGGCGACTGGTTCCTGCTGCGCTCGGCCAGCCGGCACGCCGCCGACGGCTATTCGCTGCAGGACATGCAGATCTGGGACCGGGCCGGGCGGCTGGTGCTATCGGGCCGGCAGACGGTGGCGATCTACGCCTGACGCGCTGCAGGCGCCGCCCAGTAGCCAGTGCGCACCTGGGCACCGACAATGGCGCCCTCTCCTGCCGCCCTGCCCGATGACTTCCGACGACCGCGACCTCCTGCGCCAGCACTTGCGCGCGCGCCGCCGCGCGCTCCCCGCCGCCGCGCGCCTGGCCGCCGCCGACGCGCTGGCGCTACGCCTGCTGGACCTGCCGTTCGCGCCGCAGCACGGCCACGTCGCCGGCTATTGGGCGCTGGACGGGGAGATCGCGCTGCACCGCTGGCAGCTGAGCCTGCCGTCCACGGTGCAGTACTGCCTACCGGTGCTCAGCGGCAAGACCCTACGCTTCGCGCCGTGGCGCCCGGGGCAGCCGCTGACCGCCAACCGCTACGGCATCCCCGAACCCGACGTCGCCGCCGAAGCGACCCTGGCGCCGGAGCAGATGGCGCTGGTGGTGGCGCCGCTGGTCGGCTTCGACGCCGGCGGCGGACGCCTGGGCATGGGAGGCGGCTGGTATGATCGCAGCTTCGCATTTCGCCAGCGGCACGCGCCTCCGCCCTGGCTGGTCGGCGCCGCCTTCGCCGTGCAGCAGGTCGCCGCGCTGCCCGTCGCCGCCTGGGACGTGGCGCTGGATGCGGTCTGCACCGACTCCCTCACCCTCCTGACCGCGACCGATTCCCCCGCATGACCGCACGCAAGCGCTACTGGCTGATGAAGTCCGAACCGGACGCCTTCTCGATCGACGACCTGCAGCGGGTCGGCACCGAACCCTGGAACGGGGTGCGCAACTACCAGGCGCGCAACTTCATGCGCGACGGCATGAAGCTCGGCGACGGCATCCTGTTCTACCACTCCAACTGCAAGGTACCGGGCATCGTCGGCACGGCCACGGTGGCCAGCGCGGCCTATCCGGACGTCACCCAGTTCGATCCCACCTCCGACTACCACGACCCCAAGGCCACCCGCGAACAGCCGCGCTGGTACCTGGTGGACGTGGCCTTCGAGCGCAAGCTCGCGCGCACCATCGCGCTGGACGAGATCAAGCAGCACGCCGACGCGCTCGGCGAAGGCTTTCCGCTGACCGCGCGCGGCAACCGCCTGTCGGTGTTCCCGGTCAGCGCCGCGCAGTGGAAGCTGTTGCTGGCGCTTGAGTAGCCGGGATTGGGGATTGGGCATCGGGGATTCGTCTCCTGCCCTGCCCGCCGGCCGCTTTTCACGAATCCCGAATCCCCAATCCCGAATCCCGAGCCTCCAATGTCCGAAAGCAAACGCCTTGCCGCCGAGAAAGCCGTCGAATACGTCGAGGACGGCATGATCGTCGGCGTCGGTACCGGCTCCACCGTGGCCTACTTCATCGACGCGCTCGGCCGCATCGGCCACCGCATCAAGGGCGCGGTCTCCAGCTCCGAGCAGAGCACCGCGCGCCTGCGCCAGCACGGCATCGAGGTGCTGGAGCTGAACCACACCGGCAACCTGTCGCTGTACGTGGACGGCGCCGACGAGTGCGACCCGAACCGCTGCCTGATCAAGGGCGGCGGCGCCGCGCTGACCCGCGAGAAGATCATCGCCGAGGCCAGCGAGCGCTTCGTCTGCATCATCGACCCGAGCAAGCAGGTCCAGACGCTGGGCGCGTTCCCGCTGCCGATCGAAGTGATCCCGATGGCGCGCAGCCTGGTCGCGCGCGAGATCCTGGCGCGCACCGGCGGCCAACCGGTGTGGCGCGACGGCGTGGTCACCGACAACGGCAACGTGGTGCTCGACGTGCACCACCTGCAGATCACCGACCCGGTGGCGCTGGAGCGCGAACTGAACCAGATCCCCGGCGTGGTCTGCGTCGGCCTGTTCGCGCGCCGCCCGGCCGACGTGGTGATCGTCGGCGGCGAACCGCCGCGCGTCCTGTAGGACGCGCGCGGGATTGGGGATTCGTAAAGGCCAGAATCTCTTCCCGGCCTCCGGATCCGCTGTTGCGAATCCCCAATCCCGAATCCCGGCCCTATTGACTCGCCAAGCACCATGCAACAAGGTGCGCGCTGATCCCACCTTCCCGGCAACGCCATGTCCCTGTTTCGCGCCCTGTCCGTCCTCGTCCTGCTGACCCTCAGCGGCTGCGCCAGCGCCGGCGGCACCTGGGTGGAACTGGCCGGGCACCGTTACCAGGTCGAGCTGGCCCAGGACGATGCGACCCGCGCGCGCGGGCTGATGTTCCGCGAGCAGATGGACGCCGACCACGGCATGCTGTTCATCCACGACCGCGAGGAGCCGCAGGCGTACTGGATGAAGAACACCAAGATCGCGCTGGACATCCTCTACTTCGACAACCAGCGCAAGCTGGTGGCGCAGCAGCGCGACGTGCCGCCGTGCTCGGCCGGCAACGCCTGCCCGCCCTATCCGAGCAACGCGCCGGCGCGTTACGTGCTGGAACTCAACGCCGGCCAGGCCGCGCAGATCAAGCTGCAGAACGGCGCCGAACTGAGCTTCGGCCCCGGCATCCCCAAGGCGCGCTGAACCGCGCCGACGTGGGGAAAAGCGCCACCGTCGTGGCGCTGAACCCGACACCGCTGTCGGGAACTTCCGGACTTGATCGCGCCGCACTTTGCGGCCAGTCTTGGTCCATGGTGGACCGACTGACATTGCCGAGCTGGAATACCCTGGCCGCGCTGGACGACGACGCGCTGCCACTGATGGCCACCGCGCTGCTGATCGCCCGCGACGAGTATCCGGAGCTGGATGCCGAGCACTACGACACGCTGGCGCAGAACCACGCCGAGCACCTGCGCCACGAGGTGGCGATGATCGAACCGTGGCCGCTGAAGATGGCCGCGATCAATCGCCACCTGTTCGAAGAACTCGGCTACAGCGGCAACCACGACGAGTACTACGACCCGCGCAACAGCTACATGAACCAGGTGTTCGAGCGCCGCCTGGGCAATCCCATCTCGCTGGCGCTGGTGCAGATGGAAGTGGCGCGGCGGCTGGACATCCCGCTCGACGGCGTGTCCTTCCCCGGGCACTTCCTGGTGCGCCTGCCGGTGGACGACGGCCTGCTGGTGATGGACCCGTTCAACGGCGGCCGCCCGCTGGCGGTGGAGGAACTGCGCGAACGCGCCCGTCCGCACCTGGGCGGCGAGACCCCGGACGACCGCGCGCTGCTGCAGATCCTCGACCCGGCACCGCACCGCGCGATCCTGACCCGGGTGCTGCGCAACCTGCACGGCGTCTACGCCGAACGCGACGAATGGGACCGCGCCGCGCGCAGCGCCGACCGCGTGCTCAAGCTGATGCCCGACCAGCCCGAAGCCCTGCGCGACCGCGGCCTGGCCTACCTGCAGATGGACTACGTCCCCGGCGCGCGCCGCGACCTGGGCCGCTACCTGCAACTGAACCCGGAAGCCAACGACGCGCTGCCGATCCGCGAACGCCTGGTGGAACTGAGCGCGCGGGCGCAGCGGATGCATTGAGGGCTGGGATTGGGGAGTCGGGATTGGGGATTCGCTAAAGCGGCCTCAGCGGTTACCCGGCGATTTGCTTCGCCTGTAGGAGTGGCTTTAGCTCCGGCGCATGCCAATGAATCAGGTCGGAGTTGAACCGCATCCCACAGGATGCGGCGAATCTGCAGCCATCGCCGAACCGGCTTTTGCGAATCCCCAATCCCGACTCCCCAATCCCGGCCTTCAATCCATCTCCACCATCTCGAAATCGTCCTTGGTCACGCCGCAATCCGGGCAGGTCCAGGTATCGGGCACGTCTTCCCAGCGGGTGCCGGGGGCGATGCCTTCTTCCGGCAAGCCGTCGATTTCCTTGTAGATGAAGCCGCAGACGACGCACATCCAGGCGCGGTAGGTGGTGGCAGTGACGTCGCTCATCGGATAATCGCGGATCTGCAGGCTGGGCGGAGCGGCATTGTCCCACCCTCGCCTGCGCACCGGAAGGCTCCTCCATGAATGCATCACCGCCGCCCCGTGGCATCTACCTGATCACGCCCGACGACGCCGACGGCGAACGCCTGCTGGCGCGCGTGGCGCCGCTGCTCGGCCACGGCCCGACCTGGCTGCAGTACCGCAACAAGCGTGCCGACGCGGCGCAGCGCCTGGCCCAGGCGACGGCGCTGCAGGCGCTGTGCGCGCAGGCCGGGGTGCCGCTGATCGTCAACGACGATGTCGACCTGGCGCTGGCGGTGGGCGCGGCCGGCGTGCATCTGGGCGAGGACGACGGCGACTTGGCCGCCGCGCGCGCGGCGCTCGGCCCCGATGCGCTGATCGGCGCGTCATGCTACGCGGACCTGGCGCTGGCCCGGGCCGCGGTCGCCGCCGGCGCCAGCTACGTCGCCTTCGGCGCGTTCTTCCCCAGCCTCAGCAAAGCCACCACCGCGCGGGCCACGCCGGCGCTGCTGGCCGCCGCCGCGGACCTGGGCGTGCCGCGCGTGGCCATCGGCGGCTTGACCCCGGACAACTGCGGCCCGGCGATCGCCGCCGGTGCCGACCTGCTCGCGGTCATCAGCGGCGTCTGTTCGGCGCCCGACCCGCTCGCCGCGCTGCGGGCGTATCGCGCGTGCTTTCCGGAACTGCGCTAGCCGGTGTCCACGGAGGGCGGTGCCTGAAGGCGCGGCGACCTCATGCCATCGGTCCGGGCGCATCGGCCACGCACGGTGGGCGCACTCCTCGCGCCGGGCCGCGCCGCTGCGCCGGCGCCCTGCCGGTTCACTTCAGTTCGGCGATCGCGGCCGGGTCGGCCTGCGCCTGCACCCGCTCGAGCAGCCGCAGCAGGTTGCCGCCCCAGATGTTGGCGATCTGTCGTTCGCTGTAGCCGGCCTGCAGCAGGCGCTCGGTGATTCGCGGCAGTTGCGAGACGTCCTCCAGCCCGGCCACGCCGCCACCGCCGTCCCAGTCCGCGCCCAGGCCGACATGGTCGGGACCGGCGACCTCGAGGATGTGCAGGATGTGCTTCATGTAGTCGTCGAAGGTGGCGCGCGCGACGCCGTATTTGGCGTCCAGCGCCTTGCGCTTGGCCATCACCTCGCGGTACTGCGCGGGCTTGATCGCCTGGCGTCCGCCGTAGCCGGCGAACAGCGCGCGCAGTTCCTCGCCATAGGCGGGATCGCGGTTGCCCGGGATCAGGTAGCCGGACAGCGAATTGACCTGGATCACGCCGCCCTTGGCCGCCAGCTTGCGGATGCGTGCGTCGTCGATGTTGCGCGGATGTGCATTGAGCTCGCCTGACGCGGTGTGCGACAGGATGATGGGGGCGGTGGACAGTTCCAGCAGTTGGTCGAACACCGCGTCGGAGGCGTGCGACTGGTCGAGCACGATGCCCAGGCGGTTGGCCTGCGCCACCAGCGCCCTGCCCTTCGGGCTGAGCCCATGCCACTGCGGCCCCTTGCTGTCGGTGGAGGAATCGGCGAAGTCGTTGTTGCTGGTATGCACCAGCCCGAGCATGCGCACGCCGAGCCGGTAGTAGGCGCTCAGCAGCGTCGGATCGGCGGCCAGCGGCGAGGCGTTCTCGATGCTGATGTAGACCGAGCGCCTGCCGGCGGCCTTGATCCTGGCCGCATCCCCGGGCGCGGTGGCCAGTTCGAATTTGTCCGGGTGGGCGGCGACCATCTCGCGGATCTGCGCCAGGCGCTGCAGGCCGAAGTCGCGCGCCTGGCGATTGCCCGCGTCGCTGCGTTCGCCCTGCGCCGTGTAGATCACCCAGAAGCCGCCGTCCAGGCCGCCTTCGAGCATGCGCGGATAGTCGACCTGGGTGCCGTCTTCATCGTAGTGGTGGTGGTCGAGGATGTTCCAGCCGGGGCGCGCGAGATTGGCCGGCGTATCCAGGTGCGTGTCCAGCACCGGGAAGCGCGCATGCAGCGCACGCGCGCGCGACAGCCCGTCGGCGGCCGGCAGGTCGCCGCAGCAGCAGGCCAGGCACAACAGCAGCAGCAAAGGACGGAGTTTGGGCATCGGGTATCCGTTCGTACGCAGCGCGGGCATCGGCGGTCCGCGCCGGTGCCTTCGCCAGGGGGAAAAGGGTCCGGCCCGCCGCGCGGCGGGCCGGTGCGTGGATCAGAAGTCGTAGCTGAGCGTGACCCGGCCCGAGCGCGGCGCTTGATACGCTACTACCTGGTCCCACAGCGGGTTCGTGCTGTTGTCGGGAAGCTGCGAGAACGGATAGATATTGGTCGCGGTCTGCTCGTTGGTCACGTTGAACACGTCCAATCGCAACGCCAGCTTGCCGCTGGCGAACGCAGGCTTGTAGGTCACGCCCAGGTCGAGCTGGGCGATCCAGCCCAGGCGCCCCTGCGAGCCCGGAGGCGACGGTTCGCCGGTGCCGGTTTCGGCGTTGTAGCAGAAGTGGTAAGGACCACCGGTGATCGCGCTGCCGCCATATCCGGCCGGGTCCCTGCCGGGGTAGTTGTCGCCGTAGTAGTTGCCCAGGCAGTTGCGCGGCGCGCCCGAGATCAGGCTGAAATTGGCCGATGCGCCCCACTGCGGCGTGAACTGGTAGAAACCCAGCAGCTTCAGCTGATGGCGGTGATCGTTGGATTGATCGCCGTTGAAGTGCTCCATCAACGCCGCATGGTCCCAGCTCTGCGTGGTGGAGACCGAGGCCTGGCCCTGGTAGCTGCCCAGCGCGCCGCCGGTGCGCCACAGGTCCGAGCGCACCTGGCCTTCGGTGGTGCCGTAGCTGTGCGACCACACGTAGTTGGCCTTCGCATACCACTTGCCGTCGAACGGACGCTCCAGATTGAATTCAAGCGCCGAGTAGTTGCGCTTGAACTCCGGGAAACCCGCCGCCTGGCGGCTCACCGACACCTCATGGAACTGCCCGTCGGTGCCGATCACGCCCCAGGTGTTGGTCTGCCCGGGATTGATCAGCGCCGCGCCGGAGACTTTCGACCAGTCGATGGTGACACCCTGCGCGGCGGCGGCCTCGATCAGCGCGGTGTTGGAGACGTCGTAGTTCTGGTCGTCGATACCGGCGTTCAGGCGGCGATGGGTGCCGCGGAACCCGAACACCCAGCCGCTCTCCAGCTGCTTGGTGAAGCCCAGGATGATCTCGTCCTGGTTCTCGCCCTCGATGTCCTTGGCCACCGCCGTGCGCACGTCGGCGACGCGGCCGAAGCGCGAGTTGGCCGACACCGCAGAGCCCAGCTGCTGGGCGAGGACCGGCGTGCCATCGGCATTGACGCCGCTGTAGGTGAAGTAGGTGTCGGTGTTGATCGCCGGCGTGAACAACCCGACCGGCGACAAAGGCAGGCCCAGATAGTAGCGGCCGACGCTGCCGAACACCTTCAGGCTGGAATCGCCGTTGACGTCCCAACTGAAACCCAGCCGCGGCGCCCAGGCGTCGTCGACATCGATGTAGGCGGCGCCGAACGGGGTGTAGTTGGTGAACTCGTCCTTGCGCAGCCCGAGGCTGAGCAGCAGGTTGTCGGTGACCTGCCATTTGTCTTCGATGTAGTACGCGCGCTGCTTGGCTTCGTAGGAATAGAGGCTGGTGTTGACGGTACGGATGACGTAATAGCCCTGCGCCCCGTAGACCGGATCCACCAGGCCCGGACTCGGCGCGCCGACGCCGCCGGCCTCGTTCGCCGACTGGCTCACCAGACCGCCGGTCTGCAGGCCGAGCGGATCGCTGGTCTGGCCGTACGTCCACGAATAGCCGGGGCCTGACAGGATCGACCCCACGTCCGTGCCCTTGGACTTCTGGTTGTCGATGCCGAAGTTGAGCGTGTGCTTGCCCACGCGCCATTCCAGGTTCAGCCGCTGGTTGTCCTTCTCGTATTCGCGGTCCGGCGAACTCACCGAGGTGACCAGCTGCCGGCCGACGATCGGCGCGCCGCCGACGTAGGCAGGGTTCTGCAGCGCCGCGCTGATGATCACCGGCCCGTTGCCGGCGTCGTAGTTGTAGGGGGTCAGCTCGTCCGGGGTCTTCATCTTGCCGTACAGCGCGGTCAGGGTGATGTTGTCGCCGAAGTAGCCGGTGTATTTTCCGGAGAACAGCGTCGGCCCAGTCTTCCACGTGGACTCGTCGGTGAGGTAGCTGCCGCGCTCGCGATTGACGTAGTCGTAGCGGTAGATGGAACCTTGGGTTTCGGCTTCGTCGCTGGCGCCGGTCACCTCCAGCAGGTGGTTGTCGGTGATGTACCAGTCCAGCTTGGCGTACCAGCGCTTCTGTTCGTAGTCGTAGTCGGTCAGGCCGCCGGTGCGGCCGTTGTCCGAATCGCGATTGGAGACCGTGCGCACGCCGTCGGAATCCACCTTCTCCGCGGCCAGGAAGAAGAACAGCTTGTCCTGGACGATGGGGCCGCCGATGTAGGCGCTGTACGTGGTCTGGCTGGCTTCGGCCTCGCTCTGCGGCTGGTACAGGCCGTTGGCCGAGCGTGCGTACCGGTAGGCGGCGTTGTTCACGCTGCTGCCCTGGCTGTCGGGACGCCAGTACAGATCGCGCTGGTTGGCCTTGAGGCCGTTCGGCTCCCAGATCACCGCCGCGCCGAACTTCCATTCGTTGCTGCCGCGCTTGCCGATCTGGTTGATCACCCCGCCGTTGGAGCGGCCGTACTGCGCGCCGTAGCCGCCGGTGAAGATTTCCTGCTGATCGATGGCGCCATACGGCAGGGTCAGCCCGCCCAGGCTGTTGCTGGCGGTGGTGGTGTTGAAGCCGTTGAGATAATAGGCGTTCTCGCTGGCCGCCGATCCGCCGAAGCTGGGCAGCGAGCCGCCGAGCGGGCCGTTGTCGAAGCCGCCGCTGTTGACGACCACGCCAGGCGCCAACAGCGCGATGGCTTCGGCGGTGCGTCCCAACGGCAGCTGCTGCAGTTGTTCGGCGGTGATCACGGTGCGCGTGTCCACGCTGCTCACGTCGATGGGCGACAACCCCGACGCGTTCACGGTCACGCCTTCCAGGGTCTGCACACCGGCCGCAGAGAACGACACGTCGGTGCTCGCGCCGACGGTGATGCTGACGTTCTCGCGGGTCTGCACCACCGCACCGTCGCGTTTGACCGTCACCTTGTAGGTGCCCAGCGGCAGGTTGCCGGCCTGATAGCGGCCACGCGCGTCCACCGGCACCTCGCGACTGAACCCGCTGTTGTTCTCCACCAGCACGGTCTGGTTGGCGCCTTCGGCGACGCTGCCGGCAATGCTGCCGGTGGTGGACTGTGCAAAGGCGCCGCCGACGGCGGCGGTCAGCGCGAGCGCCAGGGCGCTCTTGCGGATCAATCGATTCATGCTCTCTCCCCGAAGATGTGAAAGTCGTTGACGGCCCAACGAGACCCAGCGCGACGCCGGGCGGCGATCCGTCCCGGCACTCTGGAAAAAACCTGCCCGATGCATGGCCGATGCCGATTGGCGATCGGGTCGTGCGTCCCCTGGCCGCTTCGATACTAGGCAGCCCATCACGTCGTGGACCCACCCGCGACGGGTAGGTGCGCAGCCGGCGGGTAGGCGACATGGCACGTGCAGGCGGGAGCCGCGACAATAGGCGGCATCGCTCCGCGCCCGGCCCACTCGGCCCGGCCAGCATCGCCAAGGATTTTTCGCCCATGAACCATTCCCGCTCGCACGCCCTCTTCAGCCAGGCGCAGTCGCTGATCCCCGGCGGCGTCAATTCGCCGGTCCGCGCCTTCAAGTCGGTGGGCGGCGAACCGTTCTTCGTGCAGCGCGCCGACGGCCCCTACCTGTACGACGTGGACGGCAACCGCTACATCGACTACGTCGGCTCGTGGGGCCCGATGATCGCCGGGCACAACCACCCGGCGGTGCGCGAGGCGGTGCAGCGCGCGATCGGCAACGGCCTGTCGTTCGGCGCGCCCTGCGCGGCCGAGGTGACGATGGCCGAAACCATCACCCGGCTGGTGCCCTCGTGCGAAATGGTGCGCATGGTCAACTCCGGCACCGAGGCCACGCTGTCGGCGGTGCGGCTGGCGCGCGGCGCCACCGGACGCAGCCGCATCGTCAAGTTCGAGGGCTGCTACCACGGCCACGGCGACTCGTTCCTGGTCAAGGCCGGCAGCGGCATGCTGACCCTGGGCGTGCCGACCTCGCCGGGCGTACCAGCGGGCCTGAGCGAGCTGACCGCCACGCTGAGCTACAACGACGTCGAGGGTGCCACCGCGCTGTTCGACGAGATCGGCGGCGAGATCGCCGCAGTGATCATCGAGCCGGTGGTCGGCAACGCCAACTGCATCCCGCCGCGCGCAGGCTACCTGCAGCACCTGCGCGACCTGTGCACGCGCCACGGCGCGCTGCTGATCTTCGACGAGGTGATGACCGGTTTCCGGGTGGCGCTGGGCGGCGCGCAGGCGCACTACGGCGTGGTCCCGGACCTGACCACCTTCGGCAAGATCATCGGCGGCGGCATGCCGGTCGGCGCCTACGGCGGCCGCGCCGACCTGATGCGGCAGATCGCCCCTTCCGGGCCGATCTACCAGGCCGGCACGCTCAGCGGCAATCCGGTGGCGATGGCCGCCGGCCTGGCGATGCTGGAACTGGTGCAGGCACCGGGCTTCCACCAGCGCCTGGACGCGGCCACCGCCGCGCTGTGCGCCGGGCTGGAACAGGCCGCCGCGGCCGCCGGCGTGGCGGTCACCACCAACCAGGTCGGGGCGATGTTCGGCCTGTTCTTCACGACCGAGAAAGTGGAGACCTACGCCCAGGCCACCGCCTGCGACACCGCCGCATTCAACCGCTTCTTCCACGCCATGCTCGCGCGCGGCGTGTTCCTGGCGCCGTCGGCGTACGAGGCCGGCTTCCTGTCCAGCGCCCACGACGAGGCCGTGATCGAGGCGACGTTGGCCGCGGCGCGCGAGGCATTCGCCGTGGCCGCCGCCGGCTGAGCGAAAACCGAGCACCCGGTCGCGACTTTGCTTTTGTTGCGGCCGTGTCATAAGTTCGACATTCAAGGCCAACGGACGGCGTCAGGGCGGGGGCCCGTGGAATCACGCGGCACGCGAGCTTTCCGCGCTCTGCGCGGCAGGCCGGCACGTGCCCGGTTCCGTACCGTCACCCGAACCGCCAGAGGGCGCAAGGGCGACAGCTGCAGACACTTCCTGGCGACATGCTCAAGCCTGTCACGCTGTTGAATCCGCGTTCCTCGCCAGCCGGGCACGACAGCCCTGCCGTGCCCGACTGGGTGCTGGCCGACAAACTGGCGCCGCCGCGCTCGCGCGTGGCGGCGGTGGCGCGCGAAGCGTTGCTGCAGCGCCTGGACCGCGCCGCCGAACTGCCGCTGACCCTGCTGCTGGCGCCGCCCGGCTTCGGCAAGACCACCGTGCTCGGGCAATGGCACCAGCGCCTGCGCGAACGCGGCGACGCCGCAGTGGCGTGGCTGTCGCTGGACGAGGACGATGCCGATCCCGGACGCTTCCTCGCCTACCTTGCGCTGGCCGCGCGCGGCGCCGGCGTCGAACTGGGCGCGCCGCTGCAGGCCGCGCTGCAGCAGCAGGGCCAGGACCTGGACGTGGCCGCCACCCTGCCCGGCCTGATCCGCGCGATCCGCGCCGCGCCGCGCCGCCTGCTGGTCATCCTCGACGACTACGACCGCGGCCATGCCGCCGCGCTCGACGACGCGGTGACACGGCTGGTCGAACATGCCGGCGGCCAGCTGCACCTGCTGCTGGCGACGCGGCGCGCGCCGGCGCTGCCGCTGGCGCGCTGGGCACTGCAGGGCCAATTGGAACGCATCGGTGCGCGCGAACTGGCGCTGGACGAAGCCGAGACATTCGCGCTGCTGGGACCGCACGTGCCGGCCGCGACCGCCCGCCAGCTGCGCCGGCAGACCGAAGGCTGGGCGGTCGCGCTGCAACTGGCCGGACTATGGCTGGGCGGCGACGAACAACGCCGCGACGACCTCGGCCGCTTCTCCGGGCGCACCGCCGAGCTGGCGGCCTACCTGGCCGAACAGGTGCTCAACGACCTGGACCCGGCGTTGCGCGCGTTCCTGCTGCAACTCTCGCCGCTGGAGCGGTTCAACGCCGCGCTCGCCGACGCGGTGCGCGAACGCGACGACAGCGGCCGCCTGCTGGAGCGGCTGGCGCACTTCCAGGGCCTGCTGGTGGCGCTGGACGGCGAGCACGAATGGTTCCGCTTCCATCCGCTGTTCGCCGATTACCTGTATCAGCAGTTGGAGCGCGACACGCCCGGGCTGGCGCCGCAGCTGCACCGGCGCGCCGCACGCTGGTTCGATGCGCACGGACAGTTGCCCGAAGCGGTACGGCATGCGGTGCGCGGCGGCGCGATCGACAGCGCCGCCGACTGCATCGCCCGCGCCGGCACCTGGCAGCTGCTGCTGCGCCACGGCACCGCGTCGGTGCGCGCGCTGCTGCGCCGGTTCCCGCGCAGCAGCATCGGCGAACGGCCGGCGCTGAACCTGACCCAGGCCTACCTGCACATGAAGCTGGGCGAATTCGCGCATGCGCAGACCCTGCTGGAACGCTTCCGCGATTTTCCCGAGCCGGTGCGCGCGCCGTTCGAGCGCGACTACACGGTGGTGGTGGCGCTGCTGCGCGATCTGCTCGACCAGGTCTGCGCCAACCCGCGCGGGCAGGCGCAGATCGCCGCGCAGGCGGCGGCGCTGGACGAGGACGACCATCTGGGCCGCGGCACCCTGTGGTGCATCTGCGCCACCACCGCGCTGGGCCGCGCCGATTTCGCCGCCGCCGAACGCTATGCGCAGCTGGCCGGCACCGCGATGCAGGCCAGCGGCAGCGAGGTCGGCGCCAGCTATGCGCTGATCCATCTGGCGCAGAGCCACTACTACCGCGGCCAACTGGAGCGGGCCGAGGCCATCTGCCGCCAGGCGCTGGCCATCGCCCAGCGCCAGCAACAGCTCGACCCCACCCTGCAGGCGGTGGGCCAATGCCTGCTGGCGCAACTGCAATGCGAGCACGGCCGTTACGACGACGCCGCCGACTGCCTGCAACCGGCGCTGGGCTTCCTCGAGCAGCACGACGGCTGGCTGGACGTGTACGCCGCCGGCTACGAGACCGCGCTGGTGCTGGCGCGGCAGCACGACCGCAGCGGCCGCGCCGCGCTGGACCTGCTCGACCACATCGACCGCATCGCGCATGCGCGGCACCTGGGCCGGCTCGCCGACCTGGCGCTGGCCTGGCGGCTGCACGTGCTGCTCGACCAGCCGCCCTCGGCGGCGATCGACGTGCTGGTCGCGCGCGCCGGCGGCGAGGCGCGTTTCGCGCACGCGCTGAGCCAGCCGCAGGATTGGCGTTTCCTGGCCGCGCTCGGCTTCGCCCTGGCCCGCTGGCATCGTCTGGGCGGCCGCACCCGCGCCGCGCTGGCGGTGCTGCAGGGCGTGGAGGCGGCATGCGTGGCCGCCGACAACCGCGTGCATCTGGCGCGCGCGCGTGCGCGCATCGCGCTGGTGCTGCACGACCGCGGCGAGTCCGCCGCGGCCCTGCCCTACCTGCGCCACACGCTGCAGCACGTCGCCAGCACCCAGGCCTGGCAATGCCTGCTGGAACTGGGCGTGCCGGGCAAGGCGTTGCTGCGCATGGCACGCCAGCAGGATCCGCAAGCGGCGCCGAACACGACCCTGGCCATGACCATCCAGACCCTGCTCGACAAGCTGCGCCACGGCCAGGACAGCGCTGCCGAGCTGTTCAGCGAACGCGAACTGGAAGTGCTGGCGCTGCTGGCGCAGGGCGCCGCGAACAAGCAGATCGCGCGACGCCTGGCGTTGTCGGAGAACACGGTCAAGTTCCACCTGAAGAACCTGTACCGCAAGCTGGAAGCCGGCACCCGCGAAGCCGCGCTGGCCAGCGCGCTGCAACGCGGCCTGCTGCAGCGCATGGCACCGCCGGATGCCGCACTGGACTGAGTGCGATCTCGCAATCGCGAGAGTGGTCGCTATTTTGTGGGAGCGACTTCAGTCGCGACAGGCGTTACCGAGAAAGCCCGTCGCGACTGAAGTCGCTCCCACAGGTTGAGTCGGCGCTGACGCAGGCCGAAGCCTGCGGCGCCATCATGTTCGAAAGGCTCTGCAGATCGCTGATCGCAACCTGCAGCGCAACTGCGGCCGCTCAGCCGAACACGAACTTGCCCTTCATCATCGCCCAGTGCCCGGGGAACGAGCAGAAGAACGTGTAGTCGCCGCCCTTGCTCAGCTTGGCGGTGGAGAACTTGACCGTGTCCGACTGCCCGGCACCGATCACCTTGGTATGCGCGATGATCCGCGCATCGCCCTTGGGCAGATAGTTGTCGGCCAGGCTGGAGCTGGTGCCGGCATTGGCCACCGCCTGGAAGTCCGCGGTCTTGGTCAGCACCCAGTTGTGGCCCATCACCGCGGCGGCGAGCTTGCCGCTGTGCTTGAGCGTCAACGCCACTTCGGTGCAGTCGGCGGCGACCTTGATCTGGGTCTGGTCGAAGGACATCTGGTCGGTGCCGGTGATGGTCACCGCGCAGGTCTTGGCCCAGGCGGCCGGCGCGAACGCGAGCGCGGCAAGGACCAACAGGGGAGACAGGAACTTCGCTTTCAAGACGGACTCCTTGGACAGTGGGAACGGCAAGCGCGAGCAACCTCGCCACCGATGCGACGCGCGTGCAGCGACGTCGCCAAGACTGTCTGCCTTTGCACAAATGTTTGTCAACGACGATCGCTCGTGCACTGCAGCATCGGCGCAGCGGGCAGTGTCGTCCTTTCCTAGGCGGATCCCGCCGCGCTCGCGCATACGGAGCACGCGCGCAGCGCGCAATCCCGCGCAGCAGCGGTCACGTGGATGGGGTCCGCCCGAATGCAGGACACGTTTTAAGCGCTGCAGAAGAATGCGTGCAATGGATCGTACAGCGCCATCCTCGGCGCCGGCACCGGCAACGGCCCGCGCTTGCCGGCCGCCACCTGCGCGAACACGTGCTTGAACCGCGCCATCTCCGGCGCGGTGCCGATGGTGATGCGCGAGCGGTTCGGCCACAACGCCCAGCTGCGGCCGACGAACACGCCATGGGTCGCCATCGCATCCATGAACTCCTTCGCCGGGCGTTTCACGTCGACCATGAAGCAATTGCTTTCCGAGGCGGTACACGCATGGCCCTGCGCGCCGAGCCAGCGCACCACGTCGTTGCGGATGGCGCTGTTGAGCGCGCGCCGCTGCGGCACCAGCGCCGGATCGCGCAGGCTGGCCAGGCCGGCGGCGACCGCGGTCACCGGCAGGCTGTTGACGCTGTAGAACTTCAGCTTGGCCAGCAAGTCCGGCCGCGCCACCGCATAGCCCAGGCGGATCCCGGCCATGCCGTAGAGCTTGGAGAAGGTGCGCAGCACGATCACATCGTCGCCGGCGGCGACGCGATCGACCATGCTGCTGGCGCTGTCGGAGAAATGCAGGTACGCCTCGTCCACCACCAGCACGCTGCCCTTGGGCTTGTGCGCCAGCGCGTAGTCCAGGTCCTTGCGCGCCGTCACCGAACCGGTGGGATTGTTCGGGTTGCAGATGTAGATCACCCCGGCGTTGGCGTCGGCGGCGCACATCGCCTGCACGTCGTGTGCGTCGTCCTTGCGCAGCGGCACCTTGATCACCTTGGCGCCGTTGCGCGCAGCGGCGCGCCAGCCGGATTCGAAGGTAGGGTCGGCGGTGACCAGCGACGCGCTGGGCGAAGTGAACGCCAGCATGGCGTAGTCCAGCGGCTCGGTGGAGCCGGCATAGGCCATCAGGTGATCGATGCCGACGCCGAGCTGGTCGGCGAGGGTCTGCAGCAATTCCAGTTGCAGCTCGCCCAGGTAGCGTCCGCCGCTGGACGCGATCGCGGCGATCGCGCGCTGCGCGGCCGGCGACGGCCCGCCGGGATATTCGTTGGCGTTGATCAGCACTGGCGCCAGCTCGGCGCGGGCCGCTTGCGCCGCGCCGGGCGCGGCCTGCGCCAGCCACGGCGCGCCGAAGCCGGCCGCGGCGACGAGCGCCGATTCCTTGAGAAACGTGCGGCGCGAACGCGACGGTCGTTGCATGGCGGATTCCTCGAAAACATGGTGGAAAAGGGGGTGCCAACGCGATTTGGACAAGCCGGCCTGGCGTGGCCACGCACGACCGCCCCAGCACCGGACACGGCCACGCGGCCGGCCGCATTGCCGACAGGCGCTACGGACGCACCGCGACGACTTCGATCTCGATGCGGTACAGCGGATTGCCCAGCGCGGCGATCTGGAACGCCGAGCGCGACGGCAGGTTGGGCTGCTCGGGAGTGCCGAAGAACTGCCGGTAGCCCTCCATGAAACCGGCGAAATCCATCTTCCCGTCCAGCGCCGGATCGCCGACCAGGAACGCCTGCATCTTGACCACGTCGCGCATGCCCAGGCCCATGCCTTCCAACTGCGTCTTGATCTGCGACAGCACGCTGATGGTCTGCGCCTTGGTGTCGCCGTAGGCGGCGGGAGAATCTTTCGGCGCGGCGGGGTCGATCGGCCGCGGCACCGCGCCGCTCAGATAGACCGTGGTCTTGCCGGCCGGAATCTCCACCGCCGCGGAAATCGGGAAGTCGCTGTTGGGGATCTTGTGGCGCACGATCTCGGCGGCGCTAGCCAGGGCGGGCAGCCACAGCGCGGCGCACAGGCCGGCACGGAGCGAGCGGGAAACGGACGAACGGCGCATGCGGAATTCCTCGCGATCGAAAAAGGGAATGGAGCGGTGACGGCTCAGTGCCGCAAGGTGCGCACCTCGTCGGCGCTGAGCTTGCCCGGATAATCATTGCCGAACTCGCTGCGCACGTAGTGCACGACCTCGGCGACCTGCCGGTCGTTGAGCATGCCACCGAAACCGGGCATGCCGCCGCGGCCGTCGAGCACCATCATCGCCACATATGGCGCCGCGGCCACCTTGGGGTTGCCGGCCAGCGCCGGATATTCGCCGCCGCCGCGCGCGCCCTGTCCGCCCGGCATGTGGCAGCCCTGGCAGATCGCCGCGTACACGGTGGCGCCGGAGGCGGTGGCGAAGGTGGCCTGCGGATACAGCGGGGTGGCGTCGGAACTCTGCGCCGCGACCGGGCCGATCGCCGGCGGCAGCATCAGCGCCAGCACCCCGGCGGCGGCCGCCGCAGCGAGCATCCAGTGACGGTCGAGCTTCATGCGTGGGCTCCGTTGACGGCACGGCGATGCAGGCGCTCGATCGCATCCAGCGCCGAGGTGATGGCCCCTTCCTGCCAGGCCGGAATGTACGAGGCGTGTTCGCCGGCGAGGGCGATCCGGCCATCGATCTGGCACAGGTTCTCGTAGTGCTCGGCGCGCGCCGCGTCGCTCCACATGCCGAAGCAGCCGTGGGTGAACGGCACCCGGTGCCAGCCCACGGCGATGCCGTTGTCGAATTCGCGCGGATACTGCGGATGCAGTTGCGTGCCGTACTCCACCGCCTTGGCCACGCGTTGCTGCGGGGTCATCGAGGTGAACTCGAACGCCTCCAGTCCCCACACGTAGGCGCCGAGCAGCACGCCCTTGCCGGCGCTCTGGAAGCCGGTGCTCGGATAGCTGATCAGGGTGATCGGCAGGTCGGTGTAGCTGATGCCGCCGTAGATCGCCTCGTCCTCTTCCCAGAAGCGGCGCTTGAACTGCAGCCCCACCTTCACCGACGCCGCGTACGGCACCTGGCCGATCGCCGCGGCCATCTTCTCGCCCACCGCCAGCGGAATGCGGCTGAGGATCGACAGCGGGATCGTGCACACGCACCAATCGGCTTTCGCCAGCTGCTCGGCGCCGTTGCCGTCCTGGTAGGCGACGCTGACCCCGTGCGCGTCCTGGTCGATGCGGGTGACCCGCGCGTTGTAGCGGATCGCATCGCCGAGCTCGCGCGCAAACGCCTTGCCGATCTGATCCATGCCGCCGACCGGCTGGAACATCGCGGTCTGCATCTCGTAGTTGTTGCCCGCCGCCAGCGTGGTCCACAGCCGCGAGCGCAGGATGTCCTGGGCGGTGAACGGTTCGGAAAATTCCGGTTTGCCGGACAGCCCGCCGCCGGGATATCGGGCGAAGCCGCGGCGCTCGCTGCTCTCGCGACCCCTGACGTAGCCGAAGTCCTTGTCCAGCGCGCCCCAGTTGCGCAGCGACTCGAGCAGGATCTCCCGGTCCTCGCGCTGCACCTGCGCATCCAGCGCGCCCTGCCGGGTGCTCTTGGCCAGCAGTTCGGCCACGTGCCCCTTGTAGTCGGCGTCGATGTCGCGGAAGCGCTGCGGCTTGCCGCCGAATCCGGCGCGGCTGTGCAGCAACGCGTTGAAGTTGACCTGCACGAACGGTTCCAGCGCCACCCCGAACTGCTTGCAGTAGGACAACACCGCCTTGTGATGGTGCGGGATGCGCCACGGGCCGGGATTGAGGTACATGCCCTCGTCGAACCCGCACTGCTGCTCGAAGCCGCCCAGCTCGGTGTAGCGATCGCCGCCGCGCAGCGTCCAGTTGCGGCCGCCGGGACGCGCGTTGTACTCGAGCACCTGCACACGATAGCCGGCCTTGCGCAGCTCGTAGGCCGCGGTCAGCCCGGCCAGGCCGGCGCCGAGCACCAGCACCGACGCGCCCTTGGCATCGCCGTCCAGCCGCGGCACGCCGCCGAAGCGCGATTCGGCGGCCAGGCCCAGGCTGTGCATCGCCTGGTACATCATCGCGCCGCCGCCGGCCAGGCCGATCCTGGCGAGCAATTGGCGGCGGGTCATGGCGCCCCTGGTGGTTGCTTGCATCGTCGACATCGCCTCACGGAGTGCGGATCGACCATAGCCGCCGCGACGGCGGCGCAGGCCGCGTGCGGCGGGTAGGTCGCGATGGAGCGGGTAGGGCCGCGGATGGCGCGGCATTACGCGGGCGAGCACTCCGCTGGCGGACGTACCCTCACCCCAACCCCTCTCCCGGGAGAGAGGGGCTCGAACCACTCAGAAGCGGTAGGTCAGCTTGGCGTAGTAGCGCGCGCCGAAGTAGCCGATCGGGCTGCCGGTCAGGTACGGCGAGTTGTAGTAGCTGAGGTAGTTCTTCTCGAGGTAGCCGTATGCCGCTGCCGGGACCTTGTCGGGATATTTGTTGAACACGTTGTCGCCGCCGACGCTGACGGTCAGCTGCTCGTTGGGCCGGAACGTCAGTTCGACGTTGGTCAGCGCCATCGTGCCGATCTTGTGCTTGTAGTACGGTGCGCCGTTGACGTCGACCACGTCGAGCTGGCTCAGCACGCTGTCGGGGAAGATGTCGCCGTTCCACTCGTCGTACGGCGCGATCAGCTGGTACTGCGGGCCATAGATCGCCTCGGTCACGCGCAGGCTGAACTTGCCCACATTGAACGTGGCGCCCAGGTTGACCCGGTACTTCGGCGCGTTGTTCTCCAGGTTGGTCAGGGTCGCGGCGCTGTACATCGTGGCGCCGCCGAGCACCTCGGGCGCTGGCTTGGCGCTGAGCACCTCGGTCTTGTTGTAGTTGGCGGCCAGCACCCAGTCGATCGAGCCCCAGTCGAATTCGGCGATGTAGTTGGTCACCCAGTCCACGCCGGTGCTGCGGGTCTTGAGCGCATTGTTGAAGATCGCCACCGAGATGTTCTGGCGTGCGGTGGCGTCGAGCGAACCGCCCGGCGCCGCCGGGTCGATACCGCCGAGGTAGCCGAAGTCGACCAGCGCCTGGCCAAGCGCGGCGTTGTAGGCGTCGTCGGGGGTGCCGTCGCCGTTGGTGTCGCCCGGCTGGCCGGCCTTGGAATACTCGAAGGTGCCGACGCCGATGCGGTCGGAGATGGTGATGCGGTAGAAGTCGAGCGTGCTGTCGAAGTTGGGCATCGGCCGGAACACGAGACCGAGGCTGTAGTTGGTGCTGGTCTCCGGCTTCAGGCTGCCGAAGCCCAACGCCGCCGCGGCCGCACTGTTGGGCTGCAGCGTCGGGGTGGCGCTGGTCGGGCCGACCTGCACCGCCGAGTAGTAGCCTTCCTGCAGGGTCGGCGCGCGGAAGCCGGTGCTGGCGGTGGCGCGCACCGCGAAGGTGTCGCTGAGGTCGAAACGCGTGGTCAGCTTGCCCACCGCCTTGCTGCCGAAGTCGCTGTAGTCCTCGTAGCGCCCGGCCACGTCGACCAGCCATCTCTCGGTCGGGTTGAACACCACGTCGGCGTACGCGGCGTAGCTGTGGCGGCTGTAGGAACCGGTGTTGAACAAGGGGTTGTAGCCGGGGAACGAGGACGCGCCGGCACCGTAGTACGAGGTCGGATCGCCCGGATCGATGCCGTACTGGTCGCGCCGGTACTCGACGCCGGCATTGAACGTGAGCGGCTGCGACAGCCCCACGTCGAAGTCGTGCGTGGCATTGAGGTTGGTGGTCCACTGGCTGGCCCAGAACGTGCCGTCGTAGAAGTCCTCGGGCGAGGCGCCGAACTCCTGCCACAGGCTGAAGTTCATCGAATTCAGCGTGTACACGTCCATCTTGTTCTTGCCGTAGCTGCTGGAGAAATCCCACGACCAGCCGGCCAGCACGCCCTTCAACCCGGCGCTCAGGTCGTAGTCGACTTCGTCGGAGGCTTCGGACGGATTGAAGCCCAGCGGATACTTGTGCGAGACCTCGCCGCTCGCCGGATCGACGTAGCCGCCGTCCTGGCTCGGACGGCGGTAGTTCTCCTCCGACTGCGCGGTCTTCTTGCCGAAGCTGCCGAAGGCATAGAACTCGAGGGTGTCGCTCAGCACCGCGCCGGAGTTGAAGAACAGCGTCTTGCGGTGCACTTCCGGCGGATTGAGCCAGGCGTTGACGTTGGGGAAGCGTCCGTTGAGGGTCATGCCCTGGACGTCGTCGGCCAGGAACTCGGCCATGTCCGGATTCACCGCCGAGCAGTCGGCGTAGTTGGCCACGCAGTCGGCGTAGCTGTACGAACCCAGCCGGTACACGGTCTTGCGGTTCTCGACCTCGGCGCTGAGGCTGAAATACGCATCGTCGTTGCCGAAACCGATGTTGGCGCCCCACGTATCGGTGCCGCCGCCGCCATCCTTGTAGCCGGCGTAGCCGGCATCCACCTCGCCACCCTCGTGGTTCTTCTTGAGGATGATGTTGATCACCCCGGCGATCGCATCCGAGCCGTACAGCGCGGCGGCGCCGTCGGTCAGCACCTCGACATGGTCGATCGCCGCGGCCGGGATGAACGACAGATCGGCCGAGGCCGCGCCGGTGGTGACGTTGACGTTGGACGTGATGTGGCGGCGCTTGCCGTTGACCAGCACCAGCGTGTGGTTGGGCGACAGGTTGCGCAGGCTGGCGGTGAGCGTCTGGCTGGCCATGTCGCTGCCGGTCTGGTTGGCGTTGTAGGACGGCACCTGGTTGGCGATGGCATTGATCAGGTCCGGCGCGGCCGACTGCTTGAGCATCTCCGCGCTCACCAGCTGGATCGGCGCCGGGCTGTCGGTCACCGCCATGTTGGTCTTGCGCGTGCCGGTCGAGATCACCGTGATCGCGTCCAGCGTCTTGGCCTCGCCGCCCGGCTCCTCCGCCAGCGCCGGCGCGCCGGCCAGCAGCAGCGTCAGTGTGGCCAGCCCGCGGCCGTGACGCGCATTGCACAGTCCCCTGCCCACCGATTCCGCCAGACGATCGGATTGCAAACGCTTGCTCATGTCCAAGACCCCCGTGATGACGTGGATGTGGCGTGGATGCGCACCGGCCCCCGGACCGGCGACGGCCGCGATCGCGGCGTGCAGGGACCATAGCCAGCGCGCAGCGCCGGGCGGCCGCATCCGACGGGTAGGTGCGCAGCGCCCGGGTGGGCAGGCGCCGGCCAGGGCCACGACGCGGGTAGCGGCATCCGTCGCCGCGGGTACTGCGTTAATCTCGGCCGCTGCCGCTACGGACCCCGCACATGCTTCAGCTCCGCCGCTCGTTCTCGCGCCACGCGCCATGGCCGTGCTGATCCAGCCGCGCCCGCAGCTGCTGCTGCTCGATTTCGACGGCGTACTGGCGGGCTACGCGCGCGCGGCGCGCATCGCGCATCTGGCCGACCACAGCGGCTGCGATCCGGCGCGGGTGCGGCAGGTGCTGTTCGCCTCCGGGTTGGAAACCGCCTACGACGGCGGCGACATCGCCACGCCCGATTATCTGCAACGGCTCGGCGCGGGCCTGGGCGCGCACGTGAGCGAGGCCGACTGGATCGCCGCGCGCGTGGCCGGCAGCCGCGGCGACCCTGGCGTGATCGAACGCGTGCTGGCGCTGGCCGACCGGATCGACATCGGCGTGCTGACCAACAACGGCGCGCTGATGGCGCAGGCGATCCCACGGATCGTGCCGGCGCTGTTCCCATTGCTGCAGGGGCGCGTGCTGTGCAGCGGCGCACTCGGCGCACGCAAGCCGCAGGCCGAGGTCTACCGGCGCGCGCTAGCCCACTTCGGCGCCGCAGCGCGGCACGCACTGTTCATCGACGACCTGTTCGTCAACGTGCGCGGCGCACGCGCGACCGGCATGGCCGCAGAAACCGCCAGCGGCACCCGCGCCCTGCGCCGCGCACTGGCGCGGCACGGCTTGCCCTGACATACCGCGAGCAACCGGCAAATTCGCCGTCGCTGTCGCTTTGCTATCGCGTCCATTGCAGCGAACTGCGGCTGCTGTTGCTATTGCTATTGCTATTGCTGTTGCTATTGCTGTTGCTGTTGCTGTTGCTGTTGCTGTTGCTCAGGATTTTGATCTTGCCGTTCGGGGCCCCCTAGAGCGCGGCGAGGTGGACAGGTACAACCCCCGCAGGGGGCGCCACGCAGGATGCGTGGCGTTTTCCGCTGGCACATGGATGTGCCATCGGAAAATTCCTGTCCACCTCGCGCACCCGGAGCGCAGCGGAGGGCGCGCGACCGGGGTGTGCTTTCTTTTGGTTACTTTTCTTTGCACAAGCAAAGAAAAGTAACTCGCGCAAAGCGCGAAAGCTCTGCTTTTTCTGTTGCCCGAATCACAAACCAGCCAACACCCCAAGTCATCCGACTCACCGCTTCCCGACGTACTCCTGCAACGCCACCCGCAACCGCTTCAACCCTTCAGTCACTTCCTGATCCGTGATATTCAACGAAGGCACGAAGCGCAACACATCCGGCCCCGCCTGCAACGTCAACAACCCATGCGCCGCAGCGTGATCGAGGATCACCCCGGCCTGCCCCGCATGCGCCTGATTCAACACCGCGCCCAGCATCAAGCCACGCCCGCGCACCTGCGAAAACAGCTTGAACTCCTCGTTGAGCGCAGCCAACCCCTGCCGCAGCGCCGCCGCCTGCCGCGACACATTCGCCGCGATCGGCGCCGACGCCAGCTTGCGCAGCGCCACCCGCGCCACCGCCGCCGCCAGCGGATTGCCGCCGAAGGTGCTGCCGTGCGCACCGAACTGCATGGTCTCGGCGACCTTCGGCCCGGCCAGCAGCGCACCGATCGGGAAACCGCCGCCCAGCGCCTTGGCCAGCGTCACGATGTCCGGCGTCACGTCGTCCTGCCAGTGTGCGAACAAGGTGCCGGTGCGGCCCATGCCGCACTGGATCTCGTCCAGCAGCAGCAGCGCACCGTGGTGGTCGCACAGCGCGCGCACCTGCGCCAGGAAACCCGGCGCGGCCGGCATCACCCCACCCTCGCCCTGCACCGGCTCGATCATCACCGCGGCCACGTCGCCGGCGGCCATCGCCGTTTCCAGCTGCACGATGTCGTTGAAATCCACGTAGCGGAAACCGCCCGGCAGCGGCTCGTAGCCTTCCTGGTACTTCGGCTGCGCGGTGGCGGTGACCGCGGCCAGGGTGCGGCCGTGGAAGCTGCCGCGGAACGTGACGATGACCCGCCGGTCCGGCGCGCGGCCCTGGCTGGCCGCCCACTTGCGCACCAGCTTGATCGCCGCCTCGTTGGCCTCGCTGCCGGAGTTGCACAGGAACACCTTGCGCGCGAAGCGCGAGGCGGCGACCAGCTCCTCGGCCAGGCGCAGCGGCGGCTCGCTGTAGAACACGTTGCTGGTGTGCCACAGCTTGCCGGCCTGCTCGAGCAGCGCCGCGGTCAGGTCCGGATCGTTGTGGCCGAGTCCGCACACCGCGATGCCGGCGGACAGGTCGATGTAGTCGCGGCCTTCGCTGTCCCACACCTTGGCGCCCTGGCCGCGCTCCAGCACCAGCTGGCGCGGGCGGTAGATCGGCAGGTAGTAGTGCTGGCCAAGGGCGATCAGGTCCGCGGCGGAGGAAGCGGTCATCGAAGGAACATCCTGCGGGAAAGCGTTCGATTATAAGACCGCCGGCGGCGCCTGCCGGGATCGCCGGCGGCGGCCCGCCCGACACTTCTGGGCCACGGCCCGGCATCCACCGCGGCGGAGCGCGAGCCGGTTCGCACGCCCACCAAGATTTCACCGGCGCGCCGCCTCCGGCTCGTCCGCCCGGCGCCGCGATCGCGATGCGGGGTCGGTTAGCATGAGGGCATGCGACTGTTCACCGATCCCCAGCTCGCCCCGGCGAGCGAGCACGGCTGGCGGCGACGCTGGTTCGACATCATCTATCGGCACGATACCCGGCCCTCGCGCAACTTCGACCTGCTGCTGGTCGCGGCGATCGTGGCCAGCGTCGCGGTGATCATGGCCGACAGCGTCCCGGCGCTGCACGCGCGCTACGCCCGCCCCATGTACGTGCTGGAATGGGGCTTCACCGCACTGTTCACCGCCGAATACGTGCTGCGCCTGGCCACGGTGAAGCGGCCGCTGCGTTATGCGCTGAGCTTCTGGGGCGTGATCGATCTGCTGTCGACCCTGCCCACCTACGTCTCGTTCCTGCTGCCTGGCGCGCAGACCCTGCTGGTGGTGCGCGTGCTGCGGGTGCTGCGGCTGTTCCGCATCCTCAAGCTGACCCGCTACGTCGAGGAAAGCAGCCTGCTGGTCGACGCGCTATGGCGCAGCCGGCGCAAGGTGTTCGTGTTCCTGTTCGCCGTGATCACCCTGGTGGTGATCTTCGGTGCACTGATGTACGTGGTGGAAGGGCCGGCCAACGGCTTCACCAGCATCCCCACCGCGATGTACTGGGCGGTGGTGACGATGGCCACCGTCGGCTTCGGCGACATCGCCCCGCTCACGCCGCTGGGCCGCGCGATCACCTCGGTGCTGATCCTGATCGGCTACAGCATCATCGCCGTGCCAACCGGCATCTACACCGCCGAGCTCGCCAACAGCCTGCGCGACGCCGACCGCGATCGCGCGCCGGACCAGCGCAGCTGCGCGCGTTGTGGCCTGCAAGGCCACGACCGCAGCGCCGGCTATTGCCGCAACTGCGGCCAACCGCTGCCCGACGCCACGGCCTGAAGACTCACCACACGCCGGTGTTCGGCATCGACGCCCACGGTTCGGCCGGGGCCAGCGCCGCGCCCTTCTGCAGCAGTTCGATCGAGATCAGGTCCGGGCTGCGCACGAAGGCCATGCGCCCGTCGCGCGGCGGGCGGTTGATGACGATGCCCTGCGCCTGCAGGTGCGCGCACGTGGCGTAGATGTCGTCGACCTCGAACGCCAGGTGGCCGAAGTTGCGCGCGCTGCCGTAGTCCTCGTCCGAGCCCCAGTTGTAGGTCAGTTCGACTTCGGCTTCCGGGTTCTCCGGCGCGCCGAAGTACACCAGGGTGAACTTGCCGGCTTCATTGTCGATGCGGCGGGTCTCGTGCAGGCCCAGGCCTTCGGTGAAGAACTTGCTGGTCTTCTCCAGGTCGTGGACGCGGATCATGGCGTGCAGGTATTTCATGGCGACAACTCCAGTGGATGGGGGAAACGGCAGGATCGGCAGACGCTACGACAGGGATCCCGCACAAGCGCATAGGGTAGCGCCCGCGACGTGCAGGCGCGGGCAAGCGCGGCGAGCGGCAGGCGCTACCGTGCGCAAGGCAGCGCTCAACGTCAGCCTCTCCAAGGCCTTTTCGCAACCATCGGCGCACGCAGTCTCCCGCAGGAGAAAACGGTGCCTCGGGTCATCCGCCGCGGCGAACGAATGCGGCGCTTCCCAGGCTGCGGATGGGATCGTGTCGGGGCTGAAGCCCCTCCTACAGGGCACCGGTCAGTTCATCCAGATCCCTGTGGAAGTGGCTCCGGGCGACCACCGCCATCCGTCGCAATGAGCAGTTGCCACGAGCGCATCGGTGAACCCACCGGCTGCGGACCCCGTCGAGGTTGAACCCCCCTGCAGACAGATGCGCCAGCACGCCGCGCATCGCCACCGCACGGTTCCTGCCTGGTCACGCCGTCTTGCCGCTCCGGCGCATGCCGGCGCATTCAATCCAGGAACAGGTCCGGCAGCAATGGCTGCGACGGATCCAGCGCATAAGCGGACAGGTCGGTCACCCCGGCCGCGGCCAGCACCTCGTCGTCGATCAGGAACTGGCCATGGAACCCGGCCGCCGGCCGGGTCAGCAGCGCATGCGCCGCGTCGGCCATGATCTCCGGACGACGCCCGTTGCCTGCGCTGACGCCCGGGATCATGTTCAGCGCCTCGGTGGCGATCAGCGTGCGCGGCCACAGCGCGTTGACCGCCACCCCCTGCGGGCCGAATTCGCCGGCCAGGCCCAGGGTCACGAAGCTCATGCCCATCTTGGCCAGCGTGTAGCCGGTGTGCGGCGCCCACCATTTCGGATCCAGCGACGGCGGCGGCGCAAGGGTCAGGATGTGCGGATTGGCGCTGCGCAACAGATGCGGCAGACAGGCCTGCGCGCACAGGAAACTGCCGCGCGCATTGACCTGCTGCATCAGGTCGAAACGCTTCATCGGCGTGTCCAGCGCGCCGCGCAGCCAGATCGCGCTGGCGTTGTTGACCAGGATGTCGATGCCGCCGAACGCCTCGACCGTGGCCGCCACCGCTGCGTGCACCTGCTCCTCCTCGCGGATGTCGCACTTCAGCGCCAGGCCGCGCCCACCGGCCGCCTCGACCGCCGCCGCC
This sequence comes from Xanthomonas sp. WHRI 7945, assembly GCF_035026585.1. Classification (NCBI taxonomy): domain Bacteria; kingdom Pseudomonadati; phylum Pseudomonadota; class Gammaproteobacteria; order Lysobacterales; family Lysobacteraceae; genus Xanthomonas; species Xanthomonas sp. WHRI 7945. The sequence continues at coordinate 180,892 of NZ_JAYIQP010000004.1, read as the reverse complement.
GCGCTGTGAATGGTGCCGGGCAGCTTCGGATTGGGCACCGCCGACTTGGCCGCGATCGCCACGTTGGCGCCATCGCGCGCCGCACGCAGCGCGATCGCCAGGCCGATGCCGCGCGAGGCGCCGGTGATGAACAGGGTTTTGCCTTGCAACGTCATGGGATTGGGGATTCGGGATTGGAGACTCGTCGCAGCTTAGCGCTTGTGGCCTGGGGCAACCCAGACAACCAAACGCCTACCAATCCCGAATCCTCAATCCCAAGCCCTCGGGAGATTCGAAGACTCCCCACAACTCAAGACCCTGCCGCCCTGCCAGGAAAATCCGCAGCCACAGCCATGCGCCGTTACCAATCCCGAATCCCAAATCTCCAATCCCGGCCTCTCAGGGCTTCGGCCCCTGCCCCTCGTTGTCTTCCCACTTGAGCAGGCGCCGGGTCACGAACCGGTAGACCGGCTTGCCGGTGGCGAACCACAGTTCGCGCACCCAGGAGTGGCGCTTGAGCAGGCGCAGTTCGACCGGGGTCAGTGCGTGCCGGCAGTACATGCGCTTGTGCTTGAGCAGGTGGCGCAGGTCCTCGCGCGCCAGCAGCCGCATCCAGCGCGCGCGCGGCGCGCCGCGCACCGCCAGCTGGAAGTCGATCAGCGCCGGGCTGCCGTCCTCCAGCACCAGCCAGTTGGCTTCCTTGGCCAGATCGTTGTGCGCCACGCCGCGCCGGTGCACCTGCTGCAGCAGGCGCCGCGCGGCGCGGAAATAGGCCAGGTCGCCGCGCGGCGGACGCTGGTACATCGCGTCGCCGGCCAGGTAGCTGCGGTCCAGGAAGGTGCCGTCCCAGCCGCGCAGCTGCGGCGTCGCCGCCATGCCGGACAGCTGCTGCAATGCCCGCGCCTCGCGCCGCGCCAGCCACCAGGCCGGCAGCCGCAGCCACCACGGGGCGGCGGTCAGATCGCGGCGCACGAACACGCCCGCGCCACCGTCGCGCACCAGCAGGATGCGCCCGAAGCTGTCGGACTTGAGGATCTGGGTGGAGGCGGCCGGCGCGCGTGTCATCACCCCAGTTTAAGCGGATCGCCATGCTCGCCCACTTATAATCCCCCCATGAATGCATCATGGATCGACGCCACGCTGGAGTGGGTCGCAGCGCATCCCCTCCTGGCCGGCGCGGTCATCTTCGCGATCGCGTTCTGCGACGCGGTGATCGTGCTGGGCACGATCGTGCCGGCGCTGCCGCTGCTGTTCGCGATCGGCGTGCTGATCGGCCTGGGCCAGATTTCCGGTCCGTACGCGGTGGTCAGCGCCGCCCTCGGCGCGCTGGCCGGCGACGCGCTCAGCTACTGGGTCGGCCATCGCTGGGGCCACCAGCTGCGCAACTACTGGCCGTTCCGGCGCTATCCGCAGCTGCTGGACCGCGGCGAAACGATGTTCCGCCGCAACGCCTTCAAGAGCATCCTGATCGCGCGCTACGTCGGCGCGATCCGTCCGTTCGTGCCGGCCGTGGCCGGCATGATGAAGATGCCGCTGCGCCGCTATTTCCTCGCCAGCAGCGTCGCCGCGGTGACCTGGGCGCTGCTGTTCCTGGGCCCGGGCTGGCTGCTCGGCCAGGCCTACGACGCGGTCGCCGCGGTCGCCGGGCGCCTGTTCCTGGTGCTGGGCCTGCTGGTGCTGGCACTGGGGCTGGTGTGGGCGATCGTGCTGTACGGCTATCGCTGGTCGGCCGGGCACATGGACGCGCTGCTGGCGCGCGGCCTGGACTGGTCGCGCCGGCACCCGCTGCTGGGCCGCTATCCGATCGCGGTGTTCGATCCGCAACGGCGCGAATCGGTGCCGCTGGCGATGCTGGCGGTGATGCTGCTGGCGCTGGGTTGGGGCTGGTTCGCGCTGCTGATGGTGGTGGTGGGCCACGGCGAGCCGCTGTCGCTGGACCTGGCCGTGCACGACCTGATGCTGGCGCTGCGCAACCCGCTGGCCGACTACCCGATGACCGCGCTGGCCTCGCTCGGCGACTGGCAGGTGCTGGTGCCGGCCACCACGCTCGGCCTGGCCTACCTGATCTGGCGCCAGCGCTGGATGGCCGCGGCGCACTGGCTGGCGGCGCTGGCCTTCGGCCTGGCCCTGACCAAGCTGCTCGGCACCACCGTGCACGTGGTGCGCCCGCCGGCGGCCAGCAGCGGCTTCGGCTTCCCGTCGGTGGCGGTGACCATGGCCACGATCAGCTTCGGCTTCTTCGCCGTGCTGATCGCGCGCGAACTGCCCGGGCGCTCGCGGGTGTGGCCGTACCTGCTGTCGGGCGTGCTGGTGACGCTGATCGGTTTCGCCCGCCTGTACCTGGGCGCGCATTGGCTCAGCGACGTGGTCGGCGGCATGCTGTTCGGCATCTTCTGGCTGCTGGTGCTGGGCATCGCCTACCGCCGCCGCTTCAACCGCTCGTTCTGGATGAAGCCGCTGGCGTGGCTGTTCTACGGCGGCTTCGTCGCCGCCGCGCTGTGGTATGCGCCGCGCGACCTGGAGCGCAAGCTGGCCAAGTTCGAACCGCCGCCGCCGGTGCGCATGGATCTGGCGGCGAGCGCGTGGTGGCGGGACGAATGGCGCCTGCTGCCGTCGCGGCGCAACGAGTTCGACGACAGCCAGCGCTGGCCGCTGGACCTGCAGGTGGCCGGGCCGTTGGCGCCGCTGCAGCGCCAGCTCCAGGCCGCCGGCTGGCGCGTGCAGACGCAGGCCGGCTGGCAGCAGGCGCTGCAGTTGCTCGACTACAAGGCCCAGGCCGAACAGGTCCCGGTGCTGCCGGCGACGCTGGACACCCAGGTGGAATCGCTGCTGATGCTGCGCAGCGGCCCGCGCCCCGGCGAACTCTACGCGCTGCGCCTGTGGCCGGCACCGGCGCGGCTGCAACCGGGCAACGTGCCGTTGTGGCTGGGCAGCGCGCAGAGCCTGCGCTACGAACGCCACTTCAACCTGATCGGCCTGTGGCGCCCGCTGCGCGGCGCCGACCCGGCGCTCAACGCGGTCACCGAGGCGCTGAGCGCGCTGCCCACGCGCAAGGACATGCACCGCCCGTCGGATGTGCCGGTGCTGCTGGTGCGCAGCGAGGGCGAGGCGCCGGTGGAGGCCGAGTAACGCGTCCCCTTCTTCAGCCGTTACCGCCAGGGTCGTGTAGCGAAGCCATGTAGGAGCGACTTCAGTCGCGACAGGCACTACCAACAAACCTGTCACGCCCGATGATCAAGGCCACCTTGCGTTGCACCTACACGTTCGGTGCCATGGTGTGGAACGACCCGGTCGCGATGGCGCATGTCGCGGCTGAAGCCGCTCCTACAAAACGCCGGGCGCCTGGCATTCGGCAGAAAGCACCTGGCAGGCGCATGGCAACTCGCCCACGCACCCGCCACCGATACCCCGCCAATCCCCAATCCCGAATCCCGAATCCCAGTCCTCAGGGTATCCACCCCAGCAACTGCTCCAGCCGCTCGTGCGGATCGTCTTCCTGCAGCAGCGCCAGGCGCTGGCGCTCGTCCAGCGGCAGCAGTTCGGCCAGGCGCCAGCCGACCCAGGCCGCCTGGTCGAGCAGGCGCGGGCCGGCCACCGGGTACACGTCGGCGGCCTGGTCGAGGATGCTGTCCAGCACGGTCGACAACAACGCGTGTTGCGGCTGTAATTCGTCGTCCTCGTCCGGCTCGCGCCAGTGCACGTCGCCGACCACCAGGCCGTTGTCGCGCACGCGGCTGCGCAGCACGTGGAAGCGGCGCTCGCCGCGCAGGCTCAGCACCAGCACGCCATCGGCGCCAACGTCGAAATCGACGATGCGCGCCTCGGTGCCGTAGGCCGCCGGCACTGCCGGCGTGCCGGTCTCGGTGCCCTCCAGGATCAGGCACACGCCGAAGCCGCTGTCGTTGCGGCCGCATTCGCGCACCATGTCCAGGTAGCGGCGTTCGAACACACGCAGCTTGATCGCCGCACCCGGCAGCAGCACCGCGTGCAGCGGGAACAGCGGCAGCGTGCTGCGCTCCTCGCTCATGCGCACGCTCCGTCGTGCCGCACGCTCACTGCAGCGCCGCCAGGAAGCGCCGCGGCGCGCCGTCGAAACCGCCATTGGACATGAACACCACATGGTCGCCGGCCCGCGCCTGCGCCTGCAGCGCCGCCAGCAACGCCTCCACGTCCGCGGCGGCACAGGCCTGCCCGCGCACCGTGGCGATCACCTTGGCCGCGTCCCAGGCCAGTTCCGGCCGCTGCAGGAACACCACCGCATCGGCCGCGTCCAGCGCCGGCGCCAGCGCCTGCGCGTGCGCGCCCAGGCGCATCGAATTGCTGCGCGGCTCCATCGCCACCACGATGCGCGCCGCGCCGACCTTGGCGCGCAGGCCTTCCAGGGTGGTGCGGATCGCGGTGGGGTGATGCGCGAAATCGTCGTAGACGGTGATGCCCTGCGCCTGCCCGATCACTTCCATGCGCCGCTTGACGCTGCGGAACCGCGCCAGCGCCGGCATCACCTGCGCCGGCGCCACGCCGACCGCGTGCGCCGCGGCCAGCGCCGCCAGCGCGTTCATCACGTTGTGCCGGCCGAGCAGCGGCCAGCGCACTTCGCCCAGTTCCTGGCCGTGGTGCAGCACCGCGAAGTGGCTGCCGTCGGCGGCCAGCGCGCGTGCGCTCCACTCGAACGCCGGATCGAAACCGAAGCGCTCCACCGGCGTCCAGCAGCCCATCGCCAGCACCTCGCGCAGATGCGCGTCCTCGCCGTTGACGATCAGTCGCCCGCGCCGCGGCACGGTGCGCACCAGGTGATGGAACTGGCGCTGGATCGCGGCCACGTCGGGAAAGATGTCGGCGTGGTCGTATTCAAGGTTGTTGAGGATCGCCACCAGCGGCCGGTAGTGCACGAACTTGCTGCGCTTGTCGAAGAACGCGGTGTCGTACTCGTCGGCCTCGACCACGAACAGCGGCCGCTGCGCCGCGGTCGCGCCTTCGCCGCCGTCCGCAGCGGACGCGTTCGCAGCGGCGGCCGGGGACGCGGTGCGGCCCAGCCGCGCGGACACGCCGAAATCCTCGGCCACGCCACCGATCAGGAAGCCCGGCTCGCGGCCGGCGGCCTGCAGCAGCCAGGTGAGGATGCTGGTGGTGGTGGTCTTGCCGTGGGTGCCGGCCACCGCCAGCGTGTCGCGCCCGGGCAGCACCTGCTCGCTCAGCCACTGCGCGCCGGAAGTGTAGGCGCGGCCGGCATCCAGCACCGCCTCGACCGCGGCGTTGCCGCGCGACAGCGCATTGCCGACGATCACCTGCTCGCAATCGGCGCCGATGTGCTCGGGCAGATAGCCCTGCTTCAGCGCGATGCCGAGCTGCTCCAGTTGCGTGGACATCGGCGGATAGATCGCCTGGTCGCTGCCCTCGACCGCATGGCCGAGTTCGCGCGCCAGCGCGGCGACACCGCCCATGAACGTACCGGCGATGCCGAGAATATGGATCTTGCTCATGCGCCGATTGTCGCCGATCCCCCGGCGCGCGCAAACCGGCGCGACGGCGGCAGGGCCCGCCGCCGCCCAGCATCGGCAAGGCGCGCGCGCCACCGAGTGCATGCGGATGGCAACCGCGTCAAGTAGGGAATTCCCCACACCCCCTGCAGAAAACTCCCGATAGGCAAGTCGGGAGCCGACATCGAAAATGAACAGGCCAGCCGCAGCACCCTGCGGTCCTACTCCCCAAGAGGCCATCCCCAAGGGAGCTCATGTTGCGGGGCCCTGAGCAAGCCCGTTCGCTGGCACCTGACGGTTCCGGCCTCCCGCCCGCGTCCACGCGTGGCGGGAGGCATGGATTTGGTCTTGGCCCACTGCTGGCGCCGGATGACGTTGAATCCTGCGCAGAATGCGGCTCGCCGACGACATGGCGCGGACGCGCGGCAGTCGAAGTTAGGACGACGCCTGGCGGGCTTGAGCGCTGCGCGCACCCCGCACACGCCTGCCTTACGTCCTTATCCCTTGCAGGAGCGGCTTCAATCGCGACGAGCGAAGTGTGAGAGGTGCAGACTTCGGACACAGCCTGTCGGGGCTGAAGCCCCTCCTACAGTGCACCCAGTTAGTTTGCCGCACGTCCCTGCAGGAGCGGCTTCAGCCGCGACGAGCGAAGTGGGGCACTTCCGGCGGCGCAATGCGTTGGGACTGAAGTCACTCCTATAGTGCACCCAGCCGACTGGCCGCCAGCTTTCTGTGGAAGCGACTTCAGGCACGACGAGCGCAGCGGCAGGCCGCGCAGTATTGGACAGGACAGCGTCGGGACTGAAGTCCCTCCTACAGTGCACCCAGCCAGTACACCCAGCGAACTGGCCGCTAGCCCCTGCTGTGGGAGCGACTTCAGTCGCGACGAGCACAGCGGCGGACCGCGCAGTATTCGGGCAGGCTGCGTCGGGGCTGAAGCCCCTCCCACACTGCCCCAGCCAGCGAAGCGCGCGGCGCTTGCAAGAGCGGTTTCAACGGCGACGAGCGCAGCGGCGGACGTGCCGGCGACGGATACGGTCGAGGCGAAAGCCCCTCTACAGTGCACCCGCCCAGCGAAACGCGAGCCTCCTGTAGGAGCGGTTTCAACCGCGACGAGCGCAGCAACGAGCCTTCCGGCGACGGATAAGCTCGGGGCTCAAGCCCCTCCTACGGTGCACCAGGCCAGGTTGCCGCAGCTTACGCAGGAACGCCCCGGGAGCATTCGTGCCGAGCGCCGCATCGAGGCGGCCGCCCGGCACAGGCCGCCTCAGCGGCCGATCGACGCCAGAATGCGCGCCAGCACGTCATCCTGCGAGCCGACGCCGTCCACGCGCGCCAGGGTGCCGCGCTTGTCGTAGAAGCCGATCACCGGCGCGGTCGAATCGTTGTACACCTGCAGGCGCTTGCGCACCGACTCGGGATTGTCGTCTTCGCGGCCTTCGGCCTTGGCGCGGCCGGCGATGCGCTCGACCAGCAGTTCGGTGGCCACGTCCAGCTGCACCACCGCGTCCAGCGGCTGGCCGATCTTGGCCAGCAGTTCGTCCAGCGCCGAGGCCTGGGCCAGGTTGCGCGGATAGCCGTCGAGGATGAAGCCGTTGGCGACGTCGTCGCGGCCCAGGCGCGACTCGAGCATGCCGAGCAGGATGTCGTCGGAAACCAGGTCGCCGCGCGCCATCACTTCCTTGGCCTGCACGCCCAGCGCGGTGCCGGCGGCGACTTCGGCGCGCAGCAGATCGCCGGTGGAAATGTGCGGAATCTGCAGCTTGTCCTTCAGGCGGGCCGCCTGCGTGCCCTTGCCCGATCCGGGCGGTCCCAACAGAACCAATCGCATCAACCTGACTCCTCGAGGAAATTACCGTGCGCGGCCGGCGGCGTTAGACTCGGGGGCCACGCCTGCGCTGTACCGCAATTTCCCCAGCTTACCGCATCCGGGCAATGTCCCGGCAATGTCCCCACCCCAGGAGCGAGCCCCGACCATGGCCCAAGGCACCCTGCTGTACGCCCAATCCGGCGGCGTCACCGCCGTCATCAATGCCAGCGCCGCCGCCGTGATCGGCGAGGCGCGCGCGCGCAAGGTCAAGGTCCTGGCCGCGCGCAACGGCATTCTCGGCGCGCTGCGCGAGGAGCTGATCGACACCTCCAAGGAGTCGGCCGCGGCGATCCGCGCGCTGGCGCACACGCCCGGCGGCGCGTTCGGCTCGTGCCGCTACAAGCTCAAGTCGCTGGAGGCGGACCGGGCCAAGTACGAGCGCCTGCTGGAGGTGTTCAAGGCGCACGACGTGCGCTACTTCCTCTACAACGGCGGCAACGACTCGGCCGATACCGCCTGGAAGGTGTCGCAGCTGGCAGACGCCTTCGGCTACCCGCTGCACTGCATCGGCGTGCCCAAGACCATCGACAACGACCTGGCGGTCACCGACACCTGCCCCGGCTTCGGCTCTGCCGCCAAGTACACCGCGGTGTCGGTGCGCGAGGCGGCGCTGGACGTGGCGGCGATGGCCGAGACCTCGACCAAGGTGTTTGTCTACGAAGCGATGGGCCGCCACGCCGGCTGGCTGGCTGCCGCGGCCGGGCTGGCCGCGCAGTCGCCGGACGACGCGCCGCAGATCATCCTGTTCCCCGAGCGCGCCTACGACGAAGCGGCATTCCTGGCGCAGGTGCGCAAGGTGGTGGACAAGGTCGGCTGGTGTGTGGTGGTGGCCAGCGAAGGCATCCAGACCGCGGACGGGCGCTTCGTCGCCGATGCCGGCGGCGGCACCGACGCGTTCGGCCACAGCCAACTCGGCGGCGTGGCCTCGTATCTGGCCGGCAAGGTCAAGGCCGAACTCGGCTACAAGGTGCATTGGACCCTGCCCGACTACCTGCAGCGTTCGGCCCGCCACATCGCCTCCAAGACCGACTGGGAGCAGGCGCAGGCCGCCGGCAAGGCCGCGGTGCAGTTCGCACTGAAGGGCATGAACGCGGTGATGCCGGTGATCGTGCGCAGCAGCGACGCGCCCTACCGCTGGAAGATCGAGGCCGCGCCGCTGAGCAAGATCGCCAACCATGAGAAGAAGATGCCGCCGGCGTTCCTGCGCAAGGACGGCTTCGGCATCACCGACAAGGCGCGCCGCTACCTGCAGCCGCTGATCCGCGGCGAGGCCTATCCGCCCTACGATCGCAACGACGGCCTGCCGAAGTACGTGGCGCTGAAGAACGTGGCGGTGAAGAAGAAGTTGCCGGCCTGGGAGGAGTGAGGGGTGGCGCTGGTGCCGGAACTCGGGACTCGGGACTCGGGACTCGGCCATCAGCGTGCTTCGCTTGTCGCCGAAGAACAGTGCTGCTTCGGTGAAGCCTGGTCGCGGACGCCAGCCATCGCATTCGCGACGCGCCGGATGAGTGCTGAGCGACATCAGTCCGGCTGGCGCAGGAGCTTCTTCAGACCGCCCTGGACGATCTCCGCGAATACCTTCGGCTCGCCGTAGGCGCGCGCGGTGAGCATCGCGCCGTACACGATCGACATGAACGCTGCCGCCTCCAGGCGGGCGGAGCCTTGCAGCTGGAACCGGCCCAGTTGCGCGCCCTTGGTCAGCACGATTTCCAGCCAGTTCGACAGGTCGCGAAAATGCGCACGCACGTGCTCGGCCAGATCGTCGGGCAGGGTGGGCAATTCGCTGGCGAGCATACCGGCGACGCAGAACGGGGCGGACGCGTCGGCGATGCACCTCTCCCAGTAGCCGGTGTAGAAGCCGAGCTGTTGCTCGGGATCGAAGACACCGCTTTCCAGCATTCGCGTCTGCGCGACGATCAGCGCGCGGGATTCCTCCACCACCGCCCGCGCCAGATCGGCCTTGGCAGGAAAGTGGTGGTGGATGCTCGCCTTGCGCACCTGCACCTGTTCGGCGATGTCGGCATAGCTGAAGCCGTTGTAGCCCCGCGTCTGGATCAGGTAACGGGCCGAATCGATGAGTTTCTGCTGTGTCGTCGTCATGAGGCGATTCTACCACCTGGTAGGTAGCCTACCAAGCCCGATCAGCCCATACGACCTCTATAGCAGCCCCCAAATATAATTCATTGACTATTTATCTACCTACTAGTAGGGTGACAACATTCCTCAAGGTCGCTCCCCATGAACTCACTTCGCAACTTCTACTTCCTGCGCGCTGGCGTCGCTTTTGCCTGGGTGGCCGCAGTTCTTCTCTCCGCGCCCGCACCCGTGGCGCTCGCCGCAACGCTGCTGGCGTTGTACCCGGCCTGGGATGCGTTCGCGAACGTTCTGGATGCGCGCCGCAGCGGCGGACTCCAGGCCAACCCCGGGCAGACGTTCAACGCGCTGGTCAGTGCCGTCACCGCCGTCGCCATTGCCATCGCCTTCGCGATGCACGGCAACGCGGGCGGCGTCCTGGTCTTCGGTGCATGGGCGCTGCTGGCCGGACTGTTCCAGCTCGCCGTCGGCATCCGCCGCCGCAAGCTCGGCGGCCAGGCCTTCATGATGGTCAGCGGCGCCCAGTCGGCGCTTGCCGGCATCTTCTTCGTCGTCCAGTCGTTCGGCACTGCGCCGGCGCTCGCCCAGCTCGCGCCTTACGCTGGATTCGGCGGCGTCTATTTCTTGCTCTCCGCGCTGTGGCTGAGCTTCCGCAAGCCGCGTCCGGCCTCCTCGGGTTCCTGAGGCCTCCCGCCAGAACGCGCCGCCAGCTCGGAGAATTCTTGTCCAGGTGCACAGCGCAACGGATTCGCGGCGAAGGATGCGGTTACGCTGCCGCGTGCCAACCGGCATCCGCTCTGCGAACCGACGACGAGGAACCAGAATCGACATCGATTGGCACAACGGTCCGATCACGCGCGCGACGCCGGTCGACGAGACCTACCGGAATACGCAGGCCGTACGCCGGTTCCTCGCCGGCGCGTGCGGGGCCGAGTTCAAGTTCGATCGCGCCTTCATGGCGTGGATCAAGGACGGCGCCGCCCAAGAACATGGGCGAGGTCGCCGACGAATGGATGCGGCGACGGCGCGACGGGCTGGAATCGATTCGGTAACCTGCACTGGCGCACGTGGTCCATGCGCCGATCGAACAACGACGGTGAGCGGCAGCATGCGAAGCAGGTTGAGAGACGCGTTGCCAGGCCGCCACCAGCGACGCGGTGAGCGGTGAGCGGTGAGCCGGGGGTAGCCTGCGCATCGAGCCATGCGAGCGCATGGCACTACCGATGCCCATGGATGGCATGGTCAGCACCATGCGCGCGAGCACCCAACGGCAGCCGTCCCGTAAGCCTGCCGCCACGCACCCGACTCAGCGGCAGGCAGTCCCTTCCACTTTCATCTGCGCGGTGAACTGCGGCACCTGCGCGATCGCGCCGGCCGCCGCCTGCTTCTTCGCCTCTTCCAGATAGATCCGCGACTGGCCCTGGCCGTCCAGATCCGCCTTGGTCGCCACCGGCTTGCGCCAGACCCGCACCACCGCCTGCTGCGACGGGCAGGCCGCGCTGGGCACGCGGATCACATCGTTGAACTTCCACCCCGTCGCCTCGCTGGGCTTGGCCTGGTCGAACTCCACCAGCTTGGCGCGCGGCTGGCAGGTGGGGCTGCTGCGGACCGCGGAAAACTTGTAGGGCTGCGCGGCCTCGCCGGTGTACACACCTTCGAAACGCACGCAGGCCTCGGGAATCTGCCGGATCGTGTGCACCACGCCCACCGCCTGCGCGGCACCGGGCTGGCGCTGCAGTTCGGGCACCGGATCGGCGGCCATCGCCAACGGCGCGCAGGCGCACAGGCCCAGGGCCAGGGTCGAAGCGAGTGCGCGCATCCGCGCCGGGGTCGTCGATTGCATGGGCGTGCTCCTTGAAAGCGATGCGCAACGCTGCCACGCGCCGACTGAACGAGGCGCCAAGGCAGGCAAGGCGCCCGCCGCTGGCGATGGGCAGGACCCGGGCGCATACTCGGTCCGGTTCAAGCCAGGTCGAACATTGCGATACGCACCACCGGCGCATTGCGGCCGCGGAGTCGTTGCATGCCTCAGACTCCTTCCGGTGTGATCCCGTTGTACGTCCCACCGCTTGGGCGTCATCCACATCCTTGGGAGGGGTCATGCTGGAACGATATGCGGTCACCGTGGCACTGGCGTGCGCGGCCTTGGCAATACTCTATGGCATCGTGTCCACACGCTGGATCCTGGCGCAGCCAGCCGGCAACGAACGCATGCGGCAGATCGCCGATGCGATCCAGGAAGGCGCCCGCGCCTATCTCAACCGGCAGTACCAGACCATCGCCATCGCCGGCGTAGCGCTGTTGCTGCTGGTCGGCTTCTTCCTGAGCTGGTACACCGCCGGCGGTTTCGCCATCGGTGCGGTGCTGTCGGGCGTGGCCGGCTACATCGGCATGAACCTGTCGGTGCGCGCCAACGTGCGCACCGCCGAGGCGGCGCGGCGCGGGCTGGGGCCGGCGATGGACGTGGCGTTCCGCGGCGGCGCGATCACCGGCATGCTGGTGGTCGGGCTCGGCCTGATCGGCGTGGCCGGCTACTACGGCGTGCTGCAATGGCTGGGGCGCAGCGTCGAGGAAAGCCTGCACGCGCTGGTCGGCCTGGCCTTCGGCAGTTCGCTGATCTCGATCTTCGCGCGGCTGGGCGGCGGCATCTTCACCAAGGGTGCCGACGTCGGCGCGGACCTGGTCGGCAAGGTCGAGGCCGGTATCCCCGAGGACGATCCACGCAACCCGGCGGTGATCGCCGACAACGTCGGCGACAACGTCGGCGACTGCGCGGGCATGGCCGCCGACCTGTTCGAGACCTATGCGGTCACGGTCATCGCCACCATGCTGCTCGGCGGGCTGATGGCGGCCGAGGCCGGACGCAACGCGGTGCTGTATCCGCTGGTGCTCGGCGGCGTGTCGATCGTCGCCTCGATCGTCGGCACCTTCTTCGTGCGCGTGCGCCCCGGCGGCTCGATCATGGGCGCGCTGTACAAGGGCGTCATCGTGTCGGCGGTGCTCGCCGCGGCGGCGTTCTGGCCGGTGACCCAGCAACTGATGGGCGATACCGCCGCCGGCGCGACCAAGCTCTACGGCTGCGCGTTGATCGGCCTGGTGCTGACCGGATTGATCGTATGGATCACCGAGTACTACACCGGCACCCAGTACAAGCCGGTGCAGCACGTGGCGCAGGCCTCGACCACCGGCCACGGCACCAACATCATCGCCGGGCTCGGCATCTCCATGAAATCCACCGCGCTGCCGGTGATCGCGGTGTGCGCGGCGATCTGGGGCGCGTTCGCGCTGTCGGGCCTGTACGGCATCGCCATCGCCGCCACGGCGATGCTGTCGATGGCCGGCATGATCGTCGCGCTCGACGCCTACGGGCCGATCACCGACAACGCCGGCGGCATCGCCGAGATGGCTGAACTGCCGCCGGAAGTGCGCGCGGTGACCGACCCGCTGGACGCGGTCGGCAACACCACCAAGGCGGTGACCAAGGGCTATGCGATCGGCTCGGCCGCACTGGCCGCGCTGGTGCTGTTCGCCGACTACACGCACAACCTGCGCGCCGCGCACCCTGGCGAAACCTTCGCCTTCGACCTGTCCGACCACACGGTGATCATCGGCCTGCTGCTCGGCGGGCTGATCCCCTACCTGTTCGGCGCGATGGCGATGGAAGCGGTGGGCCGCGCCGCCGGCGCCGTGGTCGAGGAAGTGCGGCGCCAGTTCCGCGAGATCCCCGGCATCATGGAAGGCACCGGCAAGCCGCAGTACGACCGCGCGGTGGACATGCTGACCCGCTCGGCGATCCGCGAGATGATCGTGCCGTCGCTGCTGCCGGTGGCGGTGCCGGTGGTGGTCGGGCTGCTGCTCGGCCCGCGCGCGCTCGGCGGCCTGCTGATCGGCACCATCGTCACCGGACTGTTCGTGGCGATCTCGATGACCACCGGCGGCGGCGCCTGGGACAACGCCAAGAAGTACATCGAGGATGGCCATTTCGGCGGCAAGGGCAGCGAGGCGCACAAGGCCGCGGTCACCGGCGACACCGTCGGCGATCCGTACAAGGACACCGCCGGCCCGGCGATCAATCCGCTGATCAAGATCATCAATATCGTGGCGTTGCTGATGGTGCCGCTGCTGTAGGGCCTGTCATTGGACGCATCGGCGCTGGCGACCCGCCGGCGCCGGTGCATCTGCTCCGCGGTTACAGGCAATCGATCAGGCCGTCGTTGACGCTGCGCTGGCTGTGCGGCAACGGCGCAAACAGCGGATGCTCTCCCGCCAGGGCCTTGTACAGCGCCACCAGCCGGGTCTGCGGCAGCAGCGGCGTCGGGCATTGCCAGAGCTTCGCATCGACCAGCACCTGCCCGGTGGCCGGGTCGATGCTGGATTCGCTGGCGCCGAAGGTCCATACGCACTGGCCGAGCACGCCGTCGCGCTGGCGCACCGAGCAGCGGTAGCGCAGCGGCTGGTAGTCGCTGTACTCGCCTTCGCAGAAGGTGTCGCCGCAACTCTGGTCGAAGTCCTCGGCCAGCCGCCGCTCCAGGTCGTAGAACGCCTCCCAGCCTGCGCCCGGGGTGGGATAGTCGACCGCATCCACGTAGACCTGTTGCGCCTGCGCCCGTGGCGCGCCGAGGGCCAGCAGCGCGACCGTCAACAGCATGCCCATCGAAAACCGGATTCCCTTCATTGCCTTGCTCCTTGGGGGTGGACTGTGGACACAGCGTCGCGTCGCGCCCGGCCGGGCACCATCGGAAATCCTCCCATGCGCGTGGGTACGGAGCCCGAAAACCTTGTAGGAATAGGCTGAGGTGTGTCGATGCGCATCGGGGGTAGATCGCCCCACGCTGGGGCGCGTGTCGGCGAGGAAAAACCAAGGAGCTCACGCCGCACGAGCTGGTGATGCCGCTACGTCGGGCGCCCCCAAGCCGGCCCGGCGGCGGTCACATCCGCCGCTCGGCGCATGACTTGGCCCACGCGCGCCCTTGGCGACTACGCCGCCACGCACAGTCACCTGGCGCCGCATCCGGCAGCCTGGCCGGCCAGATCGCAGGCCCTCCCCGTTCTCGCTGCATTGCAACAGCCAACCGACTAGAATGCAGACCTCTTTGAAGCCACTCCACTGGAGCTAGCGCATGGGTCTGGAACTGGTCACCTCCGGCAAGAATCTCCCGGAAGAAATCAACGTCGTCATCGAAATCCCCAAGGATTCGGAGCCGGTCAAGTACGAAGTGGACAAGGCCAGCGGCGCGATCTTCGTCGACCGCATCCTGTCCACGCCGATGCGCTATCCCTGCAACTACGGCTATGTGCCCAACACCCTGTGCGGCGACGGCGACCCGGCCGACGTGCTGGTGGTGCTGCCGCTGCCGCTGGTGCCCGGCTGCGTGGTGCGCTGCCGCCCGGTCGGCGTGCTGAAGATGAGCGACGAGGCCGGCAGCGACGAGAAGATCCTGGCGGTGCCGGTGGCCAAGGTGTTCGAAGGCTACGGCCACATCGAGGACATCGCCCAGGTGTCGGGCCACTGGATGGAGCGCATCGGCCACTTCTTCGAGCATTACAAGGATCTGGAGAAGGGCAAGTGGGTCAAGCTGGACGGCTGGGGCAACGCCGCCGAGGCCAAGCAGATCCTGCTGGACGCGGTCGAGCGCTACAAGGCCGGCGCCTGAACCCGGCGCCGCGGCGGGCGTCCGTCCGCCGCGGCTGACCCGCTTCACGTTTTACGACGGCGAACGCTGCCGCATTCCGGGGTTTGGGGTACATTGCGGATCGAATGTCCGGCTGGTCGAACGCCAGCCGGTCTCTATTGGGGGATAGTCTCTTGCGCATCCTGTTCGTCGGCGACGAAGCGAGCCTGCCGGCCGAAGTCACCGAATACATCCGCGAATTGGGCGAGGACTGGCAGGTCCAGACCGTGACCGACGGCAATGCCGCCATCGCCGCCGCCGCGACCGTGCAGCTGGATGCGGTGATCGCCGCGCCGGCGCTGCCGGACCTGACCACGGCCACCCTGCTCGGCCAGATCCGCACGCTGAGTCCGGAAACCATCCGCATCGCGCTGATCGAGGCGGAGCAGAGCAATCGCGCGCCCCCGGCGCGGATCATCGGCGTGGCGCATCGGTTCCTGCCGCTGCCGCTGTCGCCGGAGATGCTGCTCGAGGCGGTCACCAGCATCGAGGAACTGCAGGAGCTGCTCGGCAACCCGATCCTGCGCGCCAGCATCGGCCGCATCGAGAAACTGCCGTCGCCGCCGCATCTGTACCTGAGCCTGATGCACGCACTGGAACAGGACGACGGCAGCAATGCCGCCGACCTGGCCAAGCTGGTCTCGGCCGATCCGGCGATCGCGGCCAAGGTGCTGCAGCTGTGCAACTCGGCGTACTTCTCCAACGGCCGCACGATGTCCGACCTGCGCACCGCGGTGACCCGGCTGGGCATCGCCACCTTGCGCGACCTGGTCCTGGCCAGCGAAGTGTTCTCGGTGCAGGCGTTGTCCAACGCCGAACGCAACGCGCTGCAGCAGCGCTCGCTGCTGGCCTCCAAGCTGGCCTCGAAGATGCTGCCGTCCTCCAGCGCCGAACTCGGCGCGACCGCGGCGCTGCTGGCCGACATCGGCCTGCTGCTGCCGGGCATCCGCAACGAGCGCGAGCCGGTCGACCCGAACGACGATCGCCCCGGCCATGCCGAGGCCGGCGCCTATCTGCTCGGCCTGTGGGGCCTGCCGATGCCGATCATCGAGGCGGTAGCGTTCCACCGCCAGCCGCAACGCTCCAGCACGCGCAGCTTCTGGGTCACCGGCGCGGTGCACGTGGCGATGGCCTTGGCCAGCGGCACGGAGATCGACGAGGACTACCTGGCCAAGACCGGCGTGCTGAACAAGCTGCCGACCTGGCGTGAGCAGGCGGAAAGCCTGATGGGGCTGACTTCGGCGTAGCGCCGCGTCGGCTGCCCTCGCAGCACAAGACGCCTCCCGGGGCTGGTTTCGCCAGGACGACCCGACATCGCAATTGACGCATGAGCGGCAGCGCAACGCTGCCGCTGCCGCTGCCGACGGTCTTTGTCGACGCTACCGATACACATGTACCCGCCATCGGCGCGAGCGGTCCAAGGGACTGACAGCCCGGCTTCCCGATGTCCGCATCCGCCGTGTTCGTCAACAACTGGCGCGCCATCGATGCCTCGTGCGCGGCGTCGGCGCCATGCCAGCTTGTGCAGCGACACCTGCTAGACACGGATTTCGAGCGTTCCCGGCTCGGCCGTTTGTGGGAGCGACTTCAGTCGCGACGCGCTACCGGGAATGCCCGTCGCGGCTGAAGCCGCTCCTACACAAAAACAACTTCTCGCGCATCGCCCGCCGCCGCGATCGGCGGATATCGCGGACAAAAAAAGACGGGCCTTGCGGCCCGTCTTTTTTTATTGCTCAGACGCCAGTGGATCAGAAGCGCTGGGTGTACTTCATGTAGAGCATGCGACCGATGTCGAAGCTTCCGTTGTACGAGAAGTTCGAGTTCGGCTGGCTGTACATGATCGGGCCTTCGTGGTTGAACACGTTGTTGGCACCCAGCGACACGGTGGCATCCCACGGCGCGTTGTAACGGACCTGCACGTCGTGGAACGTGTTGGAACCGACCGTGCGCGACGGCTGCTCCAGCGTGTACGCCGAGGTGAAGCCCGGCTCGTTGCACTCCGAACCGCCTTCCAGATCGTACGCACATGCCTCGCGCAGACCGGAGTAGTAACGCACGCCCCAGTTGACGCCGAAGTTGCCGTAGCTCCAATCCACGTTCAGGTTGGAACGGACGCGGAAGTTGGAACCCCAGTCGCTGCTGCCCCAGCCGTTGCGCTGTTCGACCGGCGTTTCCGACTCGTTGTCGCGCTTGTATTCCTGGTAGTCCACGTAGGTGGTCTTCCAGTCGAACACGAAGTTGCCGAAGCCGGTGTCGGCCAGGCGATAGCGCACGCCCAGATCGTAGCCCGCGGTTTCCTGGTAGCCGCCGTTGATCAGCGTACGGGTCACGTCGGTGACCTGGCCGCTGGTGGCGTCACGCACGAAACGGTCGCAGGCCGCGCCGATGTTCTGCACGTAGCACTGGTTGAGGATGGAGGTGACCGACTCGGCGGCGATGACGTCGTCGATGCGGATCTTCCACCAGTCCAGGCTGATGTCCAGACCGTTCACGTAGCCCGGGCTGTAAACCAGGCCCAGCGTGTAGGTCTTGGAGGTTTCCGGCAGCAGCTCCGGGCTGGAGCCGGACAGGTACGCGTAGTTCGACTGCGACCCGGGGCCGCTGGCGTCCACGCCGCCGGAGGCTTCCTGGCGGAAGTTCGCCGGCACCACGGCGCCGCAACGCCCGGCCACGCCCGCGTTGCGGGTCGCCGCACCGAACAGGGTGTCGCACGGATCGGTGTAGGAGTCGAAGGTCTCCGAGGTGCCGCCGTACAGATCCGACACGGTCGGCGCACGGAAGCCGGTGGCGTAGGTGCCGCGCACCAGCAGGTCGTCGATCGGCTTCCACTTCAGGCCGAACTTGCTGTTGGTGGTGTCGCCGAAGGTGTCGTAGTCGGAGTAGCGGCCGGCCACATCGAACGACAGTTCCTTGGCAAACGGCATGTCGGCCAGCACCGGGATGTTGAACTCCAGGTACACCTCATCCAGCGAGTAGCCGCCCTTGGTCGGCGCGCCGGCCAGGTCGGTGCTCAGGCCGGACTGCAGCAGCGCGTCGGGATCGTAGCGCGCGTCTTCGCTGCGGTGCTCGATACCCGCGGCCATCGCCAGGTCGCCGGCCGGCAGCGCCATGATGGTGCCGCTGAGGTTGGCGCTGTAGACCTTGGTGGTGCTCACCGAGGTGTCGTGCGACGGCAGGAACAGGTAGGCCTGCAGGGCCGGATCGGCCAGCGAGCCGGCACCGGTGGCGCCGTTCGGCAACAGCGGGTTCCACGGCATGCAACCGGCGATCACGTTGCCGGCCGAGCCGCACTTGACCACGCCGTCGCTGTCCAGGAACGACGGGCCGACCGCGTTCTGCACATTCGGCACGAACAGGTTGCCGGTGCCGGTCTTGGTGCCCTTGTTGCGGTTGTAGACGTAACCGACGTCCCAATCCCAGTAGTTGTCGCCCAACTGGAACGACCCTTCGAGCCCGCCGCTGAAGCGGAAGGTGTTCAGCTCCGAACGGGTCTGGCGCGGCACTTCCCAGGTACGACGCATGAAATCGACGTCCTGGCCCGGCAGCGGATTGAAGTAGCTCTCGCCCGACAGCGGGGTGTCGTAGGCGACCGAACGGTACGGATAGCCGGCGATCTGCTGCAGCGTCTCGCGCTCGGTGTACAGCACGCTGGCGGTACCGCGGACGTTGTCGGTGAAATCGAAGTTGCCGTTGGCGAACACCGAGCGGCGCTCGATCCCGGTCTGCAGGAACATCTGCTGGCTCGGGTTGGACAGGTCACCGTTGCCGAACTCATGGTAGTCGGCGAAGTTGCGCGGATTGCCGCCCGGATTCACCGAGTACATGTTGCCCGCACCGTCGATCAGCACGCCCTTCTCGCTGATCGCGCTCCAGCCGTTGGCGTCCGCGTCGGTCGGAACCGGGTGGAAATAGCCGTTCGGCGAGGCGCTGTAGTCGCGATCCTTGGCGTAGACCGGATCTTCCTTGCTGTACTCAGCGCCGAGGGTCAGCGAACCGCGATCGTTGCTGGCGCCGTAGACGAAGTTGTAGGTTTCCTTGTGGCCGTCGCCCTGGCCGTACTGGCCGACGTAGGCGCTGGCTTCCAGGCCGTCGAAGTTCTTGCGGGTGATCACGTTGATCACGCCGGCGATGGCGTCGGAGCCGTACAGCGCCGAGGCGCCGTCGGTCAGCACTTCCACGCGCTCGACCATCGAGGTCGGAATCGAAGCCAGATCGGTGTAGCCGCCGGAGCTGACGCCCATGCGCTTGCCGTCCAGCAGCACCAGGGTGCGCTGCGGGCCGAGGTTGCGCAGATCGACGTACTGGCCGCCGACTTCTTCGCCCGAGGACAACGCATCGGCGCGGCTGATCGCCGGCGAACCGGTCGCCGACAGGTTCTGCACGATGTCGGCGACGCTGGTGTAGCCCTGCTTCTCGATATCGGCACGCTGCAGCGCGATCACCGGCTGCGCGGTCTCGGAACTCGCCTGACGGATGCGCGAACCGGTGACCTCGATGCGGTCGAGGTTGGTCGGGTTGCCATCGGTGGCGGTGGACTCTTGCGCGCCGGCAATGGCCGGCGTCAACGCGATCGCGATGCTGGCGGGCAACAGGCCCAGCCGCACTGCGGAAGTGCGAAGGTTCATCAATCTCTCCAGGGTAACGTTAGGGGCGTGTTAAGCGCCCTCGGCACGTTACGTTCCGGTGAGCATGGCTGCTTTGCCGCGGCCGTTCGCAGACTTTGCCGAATCTGGCGGCACCGCCGTCTCTTGTCGATATTGCGAAGCGGAGACGCCGAAGCGCGCACGGAAGGCGCGAGCGAAACTGCAGCAGTTGTCGAAACCGCTGGCCGCGGCGACCTCGCCGATCATCATCGTGGTGTCGCGCAGCAGATCCGCGGCGCGTTCCAGCCGCAACCGCGCCGACAACGCCTGCGGGCTTTCCTCATACAGGCTCTGGAAGGTCTTGGACAGATACCAGCTGGAGAAGTTGGTCAGCTCGGCCAGTTCGCTGATCCGCACCACGCGGTCGCGGTGCCCTTCCAGGTACAGATGCGCGCGCTGCATGCGCCCGAACACCTGGCGCTTGCGCACCCGCGAACGGCCCGGGCACCGCTGCACGCGGTGCGACAGTTCGTCCTGCATCGAGGCCAGGTGCAGCAGCACCGGGCGCATCGCCAGCACGTCGCCCGGCCGCGCTGCCGCCTGCCGCCACAGCCGCAGCGCGATCCGCGCCTCGCGCGCCGGCAGCAGGCCGCGGCCGGTGTACAGGGTCGCGTCGGCCATGCGCCCCAGCGCCTTCAACGCATCGGCGTCCAGGCTCAGGCCGATGCACAGGCCATCGCGATCGGCCTGCACCAGCGGCCGCGAATCGCGCTCGAAGGCCAGCCACTGGCCGCGGCGCAGTTCGAAGCGGCCTTCCTTGGCCTCGATCCAGGCGCTGCCGCGCAGCTGGATCCACACCGTGAACGCGGCGGCCGAGGCCTGCAGGCTGCCCAGCCGCGCCGCGCCCAGGCAGGCCGACCCGCTCGGCGCGTCCTCGTTGTCCAGAATCCGTTGTTGCCCACGATCGGCCATGAACACGTGCCGCATCCGACGCACCCGCTTTGCTTGAACCGGCGCGCAGTCTTGCCGGATGTGGCGGCAGGGTCAGGACGATGTGGCGATGTTTGTCCGAAATCGGCACGAAGCCGTCACGAACAACTTACGATGCTCATTTTCCCTTGTGCGGCAACCACTTGGAGGTCACCACCGAGAACCAGCCGGCGCTCTCGGGCATGCGCATGAAGCCGATGTCGCTACCATCCTCCACCGCCAGCGACGCATACACGTCGCCGCTGTGCGGGTCGATGCTGAAGCCGTTGACCGAACTGAGCCGGTCGCGGTCCAGGCACACGCTGTCGCCGAGCCCGCCACCGATCCGCGCCAGCCGGCTGGCGCACTCGCCGGTCGGGAACAGATAGCGCACCTCGCCGGCAGCGCCGATCGCCCAGGTCCGGTAGCGCCACAGCGACGGCACCGCCGTGTCGACCGCCGCGACGCTGGCCGGGCTCAGCGCGACATCGGCGCGCCACAGGCCGCTGCGCGCCATTCGGGTGAACAGCACCTGCCCGCCGTGCGGATCCATGCGCAGCTGCGAGACGTCGTCCAGTGCGGCCAGCCGCCGCCACGGCTGGCTGCGCCGGTCGTACAGCTGCAGGCGGGTGCGTCCGTTCTCGCCGAGCAGCACCAGCAACTGCGCCGGATCGGCGGTGTACAGCGCCTGCAGCGGCTCGCCGGACGGCACCGGCAGGGGCACGACGCTGCCCGACTGCGGCCGCACTTCGTAGATCACCGAGCGTCCCTGCGCGTCGCGGCCGCTGACCAGCAGCGACTGGCTGTCGGCCGACCACGCCGGCGGCTGCCGGTTTTCAGGGCGCAGCCCTTCGATCAGGCGCAGCGATTGCGGCCGGGTCACGTCGCCCCACCACAGCGCGTAGCTGCCGGAGCGGTCGGAGGTGAAGACCAGCTGGCGGCCATCGGGCGCGATCACCGGCTGGCCGTCGCGCCCGGTGGAGGCGAACAGGCGCTGGCTGTCGCGCTTGCCGCGGCCATCGCCGGCGGCGATGCGATACAGCGCGAACTGCGGGCGCCGGTGCACGAAGCCGAGGCGCCCTCCGTCGCGCGACAGGGTCGGCGACTGCGCGTCGCCCAGGTCCAGATCGCGCAGGCGCCGCGAGGCGGTGTCCAGCCGGTACAGGCGGGTCTCGCTGTCGACCCGGCGTCCGAACACGATGCCGCGGCCGTCCTGGGTCCAGTCCCAACCGCGGATCTCGGCGAACTCGCGGGTCAGCGGCTCGGCGCGGCCACCCGCGGCTGGGATCCGCCACAGGCCGCCCATCTGCGGGTTGCGCACGAACGCGATCCACTGCCCGTCGGGGGAATAGCGCGGCATGTAGTCGAACTCGCCGGCGGCGACCGTGTAGGGCAGCGCGCGCCAGCGGCCGCTGGCCAGGTCGAGCACGCGGATCCCGCGGCCGGGTTGGCGCCCGGTCATGCTGCCGAACAGCAACCCGCGCCCGTCGGGGGTCCAGGCGAAGCTGAGCAGCTCGGTGCCGTCGCAGCGCACCGCCGGGCGCG
This sequence comes from Xanthomonas sp. WHRI 7945, assembly GCF_035026585.1. Taxonomy (NCBI): domain Bacteria; kingdom Pseudomonadati; phylum Pseudomonadota; class Gammaproteobacteria; order Lysobacterales; family Lysobacteraceae; genus Xanthomonas; species Xanthomonas sp. WHRI 7945. Next base: position 158,703 of record NZ_JAYIQP010000004.1, on the reverse strand, counting down.
CCGCGCGATGCCCATCGGCGGCCGCCACCATCACCTGGCACTGGCCATCCGGCCCGAGCCGGGCGAAGGCGATGCGGCCGCCGTCCGGCGACCAGGCCGGCAGGCGGTCGGAATAGCCCGCGCCCGGCACCAGCAGCGGACGCGGCGGCGCGCTGCCGGCGGCACGGCCGGTCGCCTGCACCAGCAGTTGCGTGCCGCCGCGACCCTCGATCCCGGCGGCATACACCACCTGGGTGCCGTCCGGCGACAAGGCCGGCTCCAGTTCGAAGCCCGGCATCGTGGTGATCAGCCGGTACGGCCGCTCCGGGCTGCCGACCACCCGCTCCTGCTCGCCGTCGACCGGATCCGCAGCGCCATGCGGCAGCCACCACAGCAGCATCGCCAGCAGCATCACGCCGGCCCCGGCGACGGCGGCCAGCGCCACCTGCACGCGGCGCGGCGGCGGGCGTGGCGCAGGCGGCACCACGGCCGGCGGCGGCAAGGCGGCGGCAGGCGCCTCGGCGGCGGCGCGTCCGCCGTCGGCCAGCGCCGCAGCGGCCAGCGCAGGCGCGTCCGCCTCCACCTCCGGCAACGCCTGCACCGGCGCCACCAGCCGATAGCCGGTCTTGGCCAGGGTCTCGATGTAGGCCGGCGCGTCGTCCTTGGCGCCGGCGGCGAAGGCCTTGCGCAACTGGGTGACGGCCTGGGTCACCACATCGTTGGTCGGCAGCGTGTCCGGCCACACCTGGGCCAGCAGCGTCTCGCGCTCCACCACCTGCCCCGGTTGCGCCAGCAGCACGCGCAGCACGCCGATCGCCTTGGGTGTGAGCCGCTGCGGCCGGCGCGCGCGCGGCGCATGCACTTCGCGCAGCGACAGCAGCACCAGGCAGTCGCCGACCTGCATCCGGTCGGGAAGCGGCGGGGTGGCGGGGGATGGCGAGGACATGCGCGACTAAGGCAACGACGATCTGCGATGGGGTGGGAACCACGTCACGGCGCGGAGGCGCCATGTGGCGCCAACGGGCAGATTCGGCAAACCAATGCGACGAATGCAGCCAGGCGTGGCGACGCCGACAAATTCTACCCTAGTCGTTGCCGCCGCCAATCGCGGCGAAGCAACTACAGGCTCTCTCTCCGCCGACGACGCTCACATAAACGCTGCAAGATTACGCGCCCACTTGGCGCGTTTTTTTTAGCTGCGATTCAGGCTTTCGGTTTGTGCGTGATGGTGAGCCCAATCAGCCGCGACACCACCAGCGCGATGTACATCACTCCTGCGAACTGTTCGAGCATGACCAGCGAACGCGCCAGCGGCTTCACCGGCACCACATCGCTCAGGCCCACCCCGGACAGCACGCTGAAGCTCAGGTACAGCAGTTCCATCCAGGTTCTGGGCGAGGATGCGTCCACCGCGGCGGTGAAGCTGCCGGGCAGCCACTGCTGGCACACCGAGAACGCGAAGGCGAACGCCCACGCCAGCAACGTGAAGGTCGCGCCGGCCGCATACAGTTCGTCGCGGGTGACCTCGTGGTCCTGCAGCATGTAGGCGATCAGGCTGACCGCGGTATAGAAGTACAACAGGCTTTCCAGCAACTGCGCGAATGCGCCGAGTGTCACGCTGTCGAGCATGGCCGCCGCGATCGACAGCACCACCGACGGCACCGCCAGGCACCAGGCGATCCACAGCATCGACGGGCTGCGGTTGACCACCCACACCGCCAGCGCCAACACCACGATGCCGAATGCGCCGAACAGGGCGCGCCCGGCCGCGGTGTCTTCCATCAGCGGATACAGCAGCAATCCCAGCAATTGCACGCCCAGCAGCAACGCGGACGGGTGGCGGCGCAAGGCGAGCGCGTAGCGGAGCATGCTGAATTCCGGAGGTGACGTGCGCGCATCATAGACAAGCGCACGCCACCACGGCGGCACGCGGCGCTAGCCCTGCCGATAGACCTCGGCGCCGGCGTCCAGGAACTGCGCCGATTTCTCGGCCATGCCGGCCTGCAGCGCGTCGGTTTCGCCGACGCCGTGTTCGGCGGCGTAGTCGCGCACGTCCTGGGTGATCTTCATCGAGCAGAAGTGCGGCCCGCACATCGAGCAGAAATGCGCCAGCTTGTGCGCGTCCTTGGGCAGGGTCTCGTCGTGGAATTCCTTGGCCTTCTCCGGATCCAGGCCCAGGTGGAACTGGTCGTCCCAGCGGAATTCGAAGCGCGCCTTGCTCAACGCGTTGTCGCGCACCTGCGCGCCGGGATGGCCCTTGGCCAGGTCCGCGGCGTGCGCGGCGATCTTGTAGGCCATGATGCCGTCGCGCACGTCCTGCCGGTTGGGCAGGCCCAGGTGTTCCTTCGGCGTCACGTAGCACAGCATCGCGGTGCCGAACCAGCCGATCATCGCCGCGCCGATCGCCGAGGTGATGTGGTCGTAGCCGGGCGCGATGTCGGTGGTCAGCGGCCCCAGCGTGTAGAACGGCGCCTCGCCGCATTCGCGCAGCTGCTTGTCCATGTTCTCCTTGATCAACTGCATCGGCACGTGGCCGGGGCCTTCGATCATGGTCTGCACGTCGTGCTTCCAGGCCAGCTTGGTCAGCTCGCCCAGCGTCTCCAGCTCGCCGAACTGCGCCGCGTCGTTGGCGTCGGCGATGCAGCCCGGGCGCAGCCCGTCGCCCAGCGAGAAGGCCACGTCGTAGGCCTGCATGATCTCGCAGATGTCCTCGAAGTGGGTGTAGAGGAAGTTCTCCTTGTGATGCGCCAGGCACCACTTGGCCAGGATCGAGCCGCCGCGCGAGACGATGCCGGTGACGCGCTTGGCGGTCAGCGGCACGTAGCGCAGCAGCACTCCGGCGTGGATGGTGAAGTAGTCCACGCCCTGCTCGGCCTGCTCGATCAGCGTGTCGCGGAAGATCTCCCAGGTCAGTTCCTCGGCGCGGCCGTCGACCTTCTCCAGCGCCTGGTAGATCGGCACGGTACCGATCGGCACCGGCGAGTTGCGCACGATCCATTCGCGGGTTTCGTGGATGTGCTTGCCGGTGGACAGGTCCATCACCGTGTCGCCGCCCCAGCGGATCGACCACACCAGCTTCTCCACTTCCTCGGCGATGCCCGAACTCACCGCGCTGTTGCCGATGTTGGCGTTGATCTTGGTCAGGAAATTGCGGCCGATGATCATCGGCTCGCTTTCCGGATGGTTGATGTTGGCGGGCAGGATGGCGCGGCCGCGGGCGATCTCCTGCCGCACGAACTCCGGCGTGATCGCGTGCTGGATGCTGGCGCCGAAGGCTTCGCCGGGATGCTGCTGGCGCAGCAGCGCGTCGCGCACCGCTTCCAGCCGCTGGTTCTCGCGGATCGCGACGAACTCCATCTCCGGAGTGACGATGCCGCGCCGCGCGTAGTGCATCTGGGTGACGTTGGCGCCGGCCAGCGCGCGCCGCGGCAGGCGCCGGGCCGGGAAGCGCACCGCGTCCAGCCGCGCGTTGTGCTCGCGGCCGCGGCCGAAATCGGAGCTGAGCTGGGCCAGCGCCGCGGTGTCGCCGCGTTCTTCGATCCAGCGCGCGCGCAGCGGCGCCAGGCCGGCGCGCAGGTCGATGCTCGCGTGCGGATCGGTGTAGGGGCCGGAGGTGTCGTAGACGGTGACCGGCGGGTTGTCCTCGCCGCCGAACAGGGTCGGGGTGCGGGTCAGCACGATCTCGCGCATCGGCACGCGCAGGTCCGGGCGCGAGCCCTCGACATGGATCTTGCGCGAGCCGGCGATCGGCCGCGTCACCGATTCGGAGAGCCGCTCGGCCTGCTGGATCAGCGTGGAGGGGATTGCGTTCATGGCCTTCGTCCTGTGCGAGCCCTTGGCGGGCGGGACGAAGCGGCGGCGCATGCCCGCCGCGCGCACGGAGCCCGGGCGCATGGCATGGCTGCGAAGCTTCCCTACGGCGGTATGAGCCGCGTCAGGTTCGAAGGGACTGTCTCAACCCGCCGGCCGTGTGGCCGCAGGTACCCCCGCTTCGGCACGGATTAGAGCACGAAACGCGCAGCGTCCCAACTCCGTCCCGCCATGCGCCGAACGCAGGCCGCTTCGCTGGCGCCGATCTGGACGCAGTCACACCCGCCGGCCATGATGCGCCCCCATCCCGACCGGACGCTACCGACCATGCCCTCCACCATCGCACGCCGCCCCTTGAGCGACAGCGAGGCCGCCGAACTCCAGGCACGCACCCCGCCGAGCTGGGAGCAGCTGCGCTTCCGTGCCGGCGAGGAAGGCTTCGATGCCTGCGACGGCCCGTTGCTGCTCGATGGCGCGCTGGAGATCGAGGAAAACGTGCTGGTGGTGCTGGGCGACCTGGAGTGCGACATCCTGTTCGTCAACGACATCGCCAGCCTGATCGTCGCCGGGCGGCTGCGCGCCCGCGCGGTCATCGGCAACGGCGGCATCTACGTGCTCGGCGACCTGGACTGCCAGACCCTGGTCGGCCTGTCCTACGGCGATCGCATGTTCGGCTGCGCCGGGCACGCCCGCGTGGGCGCGTTGCTCGAAGACGCGCACACCTTCGCGTTCGTCGGCGGTTTCGAGGCCGACCTGGTCGCGCCGGTGTCCAATGTCCTGAGCCTGCCGGCGGACGCGCGCATCGCGCGCGATTTCAGCGACGGCATGACTCCGCAGCAAGCGCGCGAGGCGTTCGTCGAGGCCGTGCTGGAGGACGACGCGCTCGACATCGACAGCGTCTGCGGCGAACTCTGGGAAGGCCGCTCGCCGCTGCGTTGAGCCTGCGCGTGGCGGCCGGCTGAATCGGCGCACAACCGGGTCCGCTTCTTGTCAGTGCCGCCACGCGCGCAGCGCCTTGCGGCACACCACGGCGAACTGCCGGGCGTAGCCTGGGCCCCACAAGAACGACGACTCTCTCTCCCTGCCACCGGTCATGCCGGTGGCTTTTTTTTGTCCGGCGTCCGCGCGCGGCGCTCACTCCAGCACGTAGGCCACGCGCAAGCCGCCCCAGTGGCGGCCGCGCACGTACACCGGCACCGACAGGTCGAACAGGATCTGCCCGGTGTCGCGCCGGTACACCTGCAGCAGATAGGGCTGGGTGTGGCGGCCGACGCTGCGCCCGACCCGGTCGGTGAACATGCGCTTGGTGCGGTTGCCGACCAGGTCGCGGGCGCGGTCGCCGCTCAGCGGCTGGCTGAAGCGCAGATTGTGGGTCGGCACGTAGCCGTCCGCAGTGGCGCAGATCGCGAACACGATCCACGGATGCGCGGCCAGCAGCGGTTCCTGCAACGGCGGCAGCAGTTCGTCGCACAGCGCGTCGAAGGCGGTGCGGTACTTGGGCGGATCGATGCCCGCGATCGGCGTGTAGTCGGTGGAGAACAACGCCTCCTCGCCGATGCGGCCGCGTGAGATCGCCTCGGCCAGCGCCTGCCCGATCCTGCCGGCGGTGGCCGTCGCCAGTTCGCGGATGCGCGCGTGGCGCGGCTGCTGCATCGGATCGGCCGGCAGCCGGAACAGGCCCACGCAGTCGTGCAGCGTGGCGCTGCCCGCGGCCAACGCCGCGCTGCGCTCGACCACCTGCGCCACATGCTCCAGATTGCTGCGACTGAGCCCGACCACGTGCTCGACCGCGCGGTCGATGCCGCCGATTTCCTCGCTCTGCGCGGCGACGCGGGTGGCCACGGTCTCCATCGCCGCGCTGGCGCGGCCCAGCAGTTGGCCGATGCCGCCGAGCACCTGCTCGGTGCGCTGCGCCGAGGCGGCGCTGTCGTTCAACGCGCTGCCGGTCTCGCCGATGATGGTGCGCACGTCGCGCGCGGCGGCGGCGGCGCGTTCGGCCAGGCGCCGGATCTCGCTGGCGACTACGGCGAAGCCGCGCCCGGCGGCACCGGCATGCACCGCCTCGATGCTGGCGTTGATGGAGAGGATGTTGGTCTGGAAGGCGACCGCGTCGATCACCTCGATGACCTCGGTGGCGCGCGCCGAACGCCGCTCCACTTCGCGCATGGCCTGGCCCAGCGTGCGCGCCGCCTCCACGCCCTGGCGCGCGCTGTCGTCGGCGCTGGCCGCCACCGCGATCACCGCGCGCAGTTCCTGGTCCATCTCCTGCAGGCCCTGCAGCAGCCGCCGGGTGGTCGCCACCACCGTCTGCAACGCCTCCATCTGGGTCTGCGATTGCTGCGCCAGCTCCTCGTTCTCGGCGACCACGTGCGGCACGTCGGCGGCGATCTGCAGCGACAGCGCCACCGCCTGGCGGATCGCCTCGGCCAAGTTGCCGAACCCGGCCGACAGGCGCCGCCCGGCCATCGCCTCGGTGTCCTGCGCGGACAGCGGCGTGCTCAGGCCCAGGTCCAGGTCGCAGCCGGTCAGGCGCTCGCCGACGCGCTCCAGCAGCGCCTGCGCTTCGGCGCCGGCCTGCAGCCGCTGCGCCAGCGCCTGCAGCGCCGGGCTGGTCGCGCCCTGCGCCTGCCCGGCGCCGAGCAGGGCCACGTCGCGCAGCAGCGCGGCGGTCTCCGGATGCGGCAGCGACAGCAGCCAGCCGTCGCCGTCGCGATCGCGCTGGTAGCGCACGCGCCGCGCCGGATCGTCCGCCGACGCCAGCCAGCTGCCTTCGGCGCCGGCCAGCGATGCCAGCGGCAGGCCCCACACCGCGTCGCAGGGTTCGCCGATCAAGCCGTCCGCGTGTACTCCGAGCAGGTCCAGCGCGGCGCGATTGGCGGCGGCGATCCGCCCTTGCGGGTCCAGCCGCAGCAGCGCCACCGGCGCATCCGGCAAGGCCGCGGCGTGTCCGGCGTCAGCATCCGGACTGCGTGTGAACAACGACATCGTCTTCCCCTCCAGGAATTCCACGCCATGGTATCGGCCGCCACCGCGCAACCTGAGGGCATGCGCGCAAGCGCGACCGGCGTCATGCTCGTTCAGGTGCCGGCCGCCGCCCCGCCCGTTCCCGTCTGTCGCACTCTTCGCGGCGGCGAAGACCGTCCGGGGACGCGCACGGCGGCGGAGGTCGTGGCGATTCCCAGGTTCAGCCCGAGATGCGTCGGTCGGCGGTATGCTCTGGCGATACTTCTGCATGGGCGGCATGAAGCACGCTCACGCCATGCGCAGCGGATCGCGCCATAACGGCACCGTGACGATCCGCCCGGTACCCTTGCCTGCTTCGTTCCTGCGTTGCCCTTCACTGCCGCCGCAACGCTTGCAGACCGGCAACCGCTGCGTGCCGCTCGCGCCTGCGCATCGCTGCGAGGCCGGCACGCTCCCTCTCTCGATTCTTGATCGGAGACGCTCCTTCATGGTGTTCCGTATTTCCATCGCGCTGGTGGCCTTGCTGGTGCTGATCGCCGGCCTCGCGCCCGGCCCGTTCGACGACGTGGTGCAGGCGGCGCTGGCCCAGGTCATCCGCGGCGCCGGCTGGATGTACCTGCTGGTGGTGTTCCTGACCCTGGCCTTCATGCTGTATCTGGCCTTCGGCCGCTTCGGCCATCTGCGCATCGGCGGCGAGGACGCCGAGCCGGACTTCTCGCGCGCCAGCTGGCTGTCGATGCTGTTCGCCGCCGGCATGGGCATCGGCCTGGTGTTCTGGGGCGCGGCCGAGCCGATCTCGCATTTCCTCAAGCCACCGGAAGGGCTGGCACCGGAGAGCATGGAGGCCGCACGCGCGGCGATGCGCTACGCGTTCTTCCACTGGGGCCTGCATCCCTGGGCGATCTATGCGCTGATCGGCCTGGCGATGGCCTGGTTCCAGTACAACCGCAACGGCCGCGGGCTGGTCAGCGACATGCTGCAGCCGGTCATCGGCCGCCACCACCGCGGCTGGTTCGGCCACGCCGTGAACATCGCCGCGGTGGTGGCCACCGCGATCGGCGTGGCCACCACGCTGGGCTTCGGCACGATCCAGATCGCCGCCGGCCTGCACCGCGTGTTCGGCGTGCAGGCGAGCATCCCCGTGCAGATGGGCATCATCGCCGTGGCCTTCGTGCTGTACATGGCCTCCACCGCCAGCGGCGTGGAGCGCGGCATCAAGTGGCTGTCCAACTTCAACCTGGCGCTGGCCGCGCTGCTGCTGGCCGCGGTGCTGGTATTGGGCCCGACCGGCTTCATCTTCGACGCCTTCACCACCACGCTGGGCTCCTATCTCAACCAGCTGGTGACGATGAGCCTGCGCATGTCGCCGTTCTCCGGCAGCAAGTGGGTGGCCGAATGGACCATCTTCTATTGGGCATGGTGGATCGCCTGGGCGCCGTTCGTCGGTGCGTTCATCGCCCGCGTCTCGCGCGGACGCAGCATCCGCGAGTTCGTGGTGGGCGTGGTGCTGGCCCCGACCCTGCTCGGCTTCGTGTGGTTCTCGGTGTTCGGCGGCGCTGCGCTGTGGGCGCAGCTGTTCGGCCACGTCGACATGCTGCAGGCGCTGGGCAACGGCTACGAGACGGTGCTGTTCACCCTGTTCGACAGCCTGCCCGGTTCGCTGCTGCTGTCCAGCGTGGCGTTGCTGTTGCTGACGATCTTCTTCGTCAGTTCGGCCGACTCGGCGGTGCTGGTGCTGGCCAGCATGTCCACCGACGAGGCCGGCGACCCGCCGCTGGCGCGCAAGCTGGTGTGGGGCGTGGCGGTGGCGCTGATCGCGGCGGTGCTGTTGCTGGCCGGAGGCCTGGACGCGCTGCAGGGCATGATCACCATCGCCGCGCTGCCGTTCGCGGTGCTGATGGTGCTGGTGATCGTTTCGCTCTACCGCGTGCTGGACGCCGAGCACACCCGCGAACGCCGCCGCGCGCAGCGTACCCGGCACATGATCGAGGCATGGATCGCCCGCGAACAGGCGGCGCAGGAACAGACGCGCGGCGAGGCGGAACGCGCGCAAGCGCAGGAGTGAGCGCGCGGGCTGGCCTGGCGCGTCCAGCGGCCGGCCCGCGCGCGCCAGGCCAGCCCGCGGCGCCGGCTCAGTAGCCGGCGGCCTGGCCGTCCTTGCGGCTTTCCGAGGCGCCGTAGTACACGCCGCTGGCCGGATCGCGGGCGATCGCCTGGTAGCCGCCGTACGGGCCGTCGGCGAAGATCACCCGGTGGCCCTTGCGCATCAGCGCGCGGACCGTGTCGTAGGAGAAGCCCGTCTCCAGGTTGAGCTCGCCGCCATCGCGCATCGCCGCGGCCTGCCCGGTCGGTTCGGTGGAGCCTTCGTGCTGGATGCGCGGCGCATCGCCGGCTTCCTGCAGGTTCATGTGGAAATCGACCAGGTTCATCACGATCTGCACGTGGCCCTGCGGCTGCATCGCCCCGCCCATCACCCCGAAGCTCAGCCACGGCTTGCCGTCCTTGGTCACGAACGCCGGGATGATGGTCTGGAACGGACGCTTGCCCGGCGCGTAGCCGTTGGGATGATCTTTCTTCAGCACGAACATCTCGCCGCGGTCCTGCAGGATGAAGCCCAGTCCCGGCGGCGCCATGCCGCTGCCCATGCCGCGGTAGTTGGACTGGATCAGCGACACCATCATGCCGTCGGCGTCGGCCACGGTCAGGTAGATGGTGTCGCCCTCTTCCAGCTGCTTGGGCGTGCCCGGCTGCACTTCCTTCAGCGCCTTGTCCATCGAGACCAGCGCGCGGCGCTGCGTGGCGTAGTCCTTGGAGAGCAGCCTGGCCAGCGGCGCCGGCTGGAACGCCGGATCGGCATAGAAGCGCGCGCGGTCGGCGAAGGCCAGCTTCTTGGCCTCGGCGAACAGATGGATGTGCTCGGCCGAGCCGAACGCGATCTTGGAGAAATCGTAGCCCTCCAGGATGTTGAGCATCTGCAGCGCGGCGATGCCCTGGCTGTTGGGCGGCAGCTCCCACACGTCGTAGCCGCGGTAATTGGTGCTGACCGGCTCGACCCATTCGCCGTGGTGGCTGGCCAGGTCCTCGTAGCTGAGGAAGCCGCCGTTGGCCTTGAAATAGGCGTCGATGGTGCGCGCGATCTTGCCCTTGTAGAACGCGTCGCGGCCGCCATCGGCGATCTGCTGCAGGGTGTCGGCCAGGTTCGGGTTCTTCCACAGCTCGCCCTTGCGCGGCGCATGGCCGTCGATGGTGAACTGCTCCTTGAAGCCGGGATACTGCGACAACCGCGGCACCGAGCGGTCCCAGTAATAGGCGATGGTCTCGGCAACCGGATGGCCTTCGCGCGCGTAGCGGATCGCCGGCGCCAGGTTCTGCGCCATCGGCCTGCGACCGAAGCGCTCGTGCAGCGCGAACCAGCCGTCCACCGCGCCCGGTACCGACACCGGCAACGGCCCGGTCGGCGGGATGTCCTTCAGTCCGCGGCGCTGGAATTCGGCCAGGGTCAGCGACTTGGGCGAGCGGCCCGAGCCGTTGTAGCCGTAGAGCTTGCGCGTCTTCGGATCCCACACGATCGCGAACAGGTCGCCGCCGACGCCGTTGCCGGTCGGCTCCATCAGGCCGAGCGCGGCGTTGGCGGCGATCGCCGCGTCCACCGCCGAACCGCCCGCCTGCATCGTGTCCAGCGCGATCTGCGTGGCCAGCGGCTGCGAGGTGGCGGCCATCGCGTGCGGCGCGATCACTTCCGAACGCGTGGCGAACGGCTGCCCGGTGATGCGGTCGGCCGCGTGCAGCGACGGCGGCACGGCGAGCGCGGCGCACAGCAGCGCCAGGCGGATCGTCGGAATGGACATGCGCAACTCCCCTTGGTGGATACCGCGCCACCCTACCCGACGCGGCCGCGTCCTGCAGCGGCGATGCATCAGCGGTGGCGATGCCGGGCACGATGCGACGCCGGATCGGCATCGCGACCGGCACTGGCGGTGCCTGCGGACATGCTTACTTACGCAGCGCTTACGCGCGGCTTACGTGGCGGTTACGGCGCGGGCCTATCCCTGCATCGCGCATGCCTGCCGCATGCGTACCCGCGTCATCCGGCGCGGGGCCGTCATGCGGATCACCCGGCCATGCTCCCCCCCTTTCGACGCATCGCGCTCGGCGCCGCGATGCTGCTGCCCGCCGCGGTGGCGCCCGCCGACGCCGGGCCCGCCTCGCCGGCACGCCTGAGCGCTGCCGCGGCACGACCGCTCGGCGGCATCAGCGGCCTGCCGCTGTGCAGCGCCGATGTGCGCGACCTGCTGCTGGCGCCGGTCGCGCGCGCGGCCCATGCCGTCCCCGCGACCGACGCCGTGCCGGCCGATTGCCGCGGCGCAGCCAGTGCCGCGCGCTGCCTGCGCACGCACGGCACCGATCGCGACGGCCCGGCTGCCGGCGGCGCCGCATGAGCACGCGCGCGGCCAAGCGTCGATCTTGCCGGCCCATTCCGGCGATGCGATGCCTGCGCCGCCTTCCGCTCGCGCGAAGACGCCGCAGCGTTCCCCGCCCGAACGCTTGCGGTCGGCGGAATATCGAGAGGTTGTGGATGGCATCCAGCCAGCGGGCGACGCCGTCGGCCGGTCGCGCGTGTCGCGACTGACGTCGCTCCCACAAGATGGTGCCTGCTAGCGCGTCGCCTGCAACCGGGTTGGCGACGGAACAGCCTTGTCTGCCGTTGCGCGCAAGCGCTCAGCCTGGCGGCACGATGCCCGCGCGCAGGGCCGCGGCCAGAAGGGCGGTATCGGTCGCCGGTGCCACGCCCAGTTCGCGGCGCAGCCGGCGCTGCAACTGCTCGAATTCCAGCCATGCCAGCTCGGGCGCGCCGGCGCTGGCCAGCGTGCGCATCAGCCCGCGCGCATAGCGTTCGTTGCACAGGTCCAGCGCCGCCAGACGCCGCGCCAGGCCGATGGCCGGGCGCAGCTGCCCGGCCGCCAGCAGCGCATCGCGGCGGCGTTCCAGCCAGCATGCCGAATACGCCGCGCACTGCGCGCGCGCCGCCTGCAGCCAGCTCTGGAACTCGCTGCAGTCGTCCAGCTCGATGCCCTCCAGCAGCATGCCGCCGGCATCGCCGGCGCTGCCCGCTTGCAGCGCATCGGTGTCGCAGTTGGCGCGCGGGTCCAGCGACAGCGTGGCGCGCGTGCACCGCAGCCACGCTTCGCGATCGATCGCGCGCAGCGCGCGGCGCAGGTCGCCGACCACTTGGCGCAGGTTGGTCAGCGCCGCAGGCTCGGGCAGCGTCGGCCACAACAGGCAGGCCAGCGCCGCGCGCCGATGCGCGCGCCGCTGCAACGCCAGGTAGGCCAGCAGCGCCCAGCTCTTGCGATAGCGCAGGTCCACCACCTGCACGCCGCCGCCCAGCGCCGGCTCGCCGAGCAGGCGGATCGCCGTGACCTCGGCGGCATCGTCCACGGTCGACGCGCCGTCCGGCATCCACAGCGCGCCGGGCGCGCTGTCCGTGTCGTGGCCCATTCGGTGTGGCCGATCCATGCCGCCCCCTTGCCGTGATGCGCCGTCGCCCGCGCTGCCCACCGGCACGAACCGTGACCGGCATCCCGCCCCGCGCCGCAATGCGGCCCCGGGGTTCGGCAGCGACTATGCCCAGGCGGCAGGGGCGCCGCTTGATCGCTCTTGCGGTGCGGTGGTCAGCCCTGCAGCGGCAGCACCACGTCCAGGTCGTGGCGGCCATCGCGCGGGCGCCATGGCGGCTGGCGGAAGAACTGGTAGCCGCCGTTGGCGTCGGCGGCGAAGGTCTCGCCGGCGCCGTGCAGCCAGGCGAAGCTCAGCGCGCGGTAGCTGTGGAACAGCTCGGTGTAGGCGCCCTGGTGGCGCAGCGACACGTAGCGCCCGGGTTCGAAATCGATCGCGGTCAGCGCGCTGCCGCCCGCGTCGATGCCGGTGTCCACGATCGCGCAGTCGTAGCGCAGCATCGGTGCCGGGGTGATCTCGGGCGTGTCCTTGATCACGCCGACCGCTTGGCACGCATCCGGGTCGACGCCGATCCCGCGCAGGACCTCGGCGAAGCGCCGCCAATAGTCCTCCACCTCGGTCCACGGACCGAAGAAGCGCAGTGCCAGCAGGCGCTGGCCGCCGTGCCGGGCCACGCGCGCCTGTGCGGCGCGTTCGGCGTCGCCCGGCGCCGGACCGACCGACACCTGCCGCGCGAAGGCGCGGTACTGGCTGGGCACCAGTCCGAACTGGCGCTGGAACGCGCGGATGAAGGCCTCGTGGCTGGCATAGCCGCAGGTCAGCGCGATGTCCAGCACGGGCGTGTTGCTCATCGCCAGGTTCATCGCCGCGCGGTCCAGGCGCACCCGGCGCAGGTAGGCGCTCGGGGTCTCGCCCATGGCCTCGAGGAACGTGCGCTGGAAATGGAACGGGCTCAGCCCGACATGGCCGGCGATTGCATCCAGCGACAGCGGCCCGGCCGGGTTGCGCTCCATCAGCCGCAATGCGGCGGCGATGCGCGCATCGTCCAGCAGCGTCGGCAACGGCGCCTTGCGCTGCAGGTGCGGCGCCGCAGCCGGCGGCGGATCGCCGAGCAGGCTCCACTCATAGGCGATGCGTTCGGCGCTGGCGGCCTCGTCGGGCGCGGCGGGCGGTTGTTCGTCGGTACGATCCATCGGCAGGCTCCGGCAGGGGCGGATATTGTCGTCGCTGCGCGGTACGCCCGCACCTGCCGGCGACGGGCCATCGCGATGCCATGCCGCCGCGCGCTTGCCGCGCCTGGAACGGTGATCCCTCACCTTGCGCGCAACCGGTCACAGGAAGCGGCACCGATGGAATCTGCGCAGGCATCGCATGCACTGGCGCTTCAACCGACGGTGCGACGGGAGGTCGCCGATCACCTGCGTCGCGGCTCATGGCCGACCCCGGCCAAGGCTGCTTTAGCGCGGTGGCGCGAACTCGATCGGCCAATAGTGGAAAGGCGTTGGTTGCGCGCATCGAGGCAGCGTTCTTGCAGCGCTCACCAGTGGAAAGCGCAGCGAAACCGCCTAGCGCGACGCCAGCGCCTGGCCGGCGAGCAGGCGACGCAGCGCGTCGGCCTCCGGCGCCAGCTGCGCGGTCAGCACCGGCTGCGCCTGCCGCAGTTGCGCCTGCGCCTCGCCATGGCGTCCGGCGGCGAGCAGAGCCTCGGCCAGCGCGACCCGCGACATCGCCGTCGGCACCGCGTCCGCGCCCAGTTCGGTCTGGTTGGCCTGCACCAGCCGCTGCCAGTCGCGTACCGCCTGCGCCACGTCGCCGGCGCGCTGCGCCAGTTCCGCGGCGAGCGCGTCGCGGCGTCGCTGCAGTTGCGGCGACGGCCATCCCGACGCCGGTTGCAGCGCGTCCAGTTCGCGCCGCGCGCGCGTCAGGTCGCCGCGGCGCATCGACCATTCGATCCGGGTCATGCCCTGGATCAGCCGCCGTGGATGATCGGCCGGGTACAGCCGCGCCATGCCGTCGGCGGCGCGCGTCAGCAGCGGCTCGGCTTCCGCCAGACGGTCCTGGCGCATCAGCATGCGGCCGAGGTTGCCTTCGGCGTTGAGCGTCATCGGATTGTCCGCGCCCAGGCGCTGGCGCCGGATCTGCCACGACTGCCGGTACAGGGCTTCGGCCGTGGCCAGCGCGCCGCGCGATTCTTCCAGCGTGGCCAGATTGTTGAGGTAACGCGCGTGGTCGACGCTGCCCTCCAGTCCCAGCCCGGGCAACAGCGCCAGCGCGCGCGCGTAGTGGCTGCGCGCGGCGGCGTAGTCGCCGGCATCCTGCTGCACCGAGGCCAGTTCGTTCTCCGCGCTGGCGACCTGCTCGCTGCGCTCGCCGTACAGCGCGCGCGCCAGCTCCAGGTTCTGCGCCAGCTGCGCCGCGGCCGCGCCGAGCGCGCCCTGTTCGGCCAGCGACTGCGCCAGCGCTTCGGCGCTGTTGAGATAGTCGACGCTGCGCGTGCCGTACTCGCGCTGCTTCATCGCCAGGGCCTGGCGAAACCACTGCTCGGCCTGGGCGTACTGGCCCTGCGCCTTGAACACCAGGCCAAGGTTGTGCAGCACGGTGGCCACGCCGCCATCGACCTTGACCCCGGGCTGCCGGCGCAGCGCCAGCGAGCGCTGCAGCATGGCCTGCGCCTCGGCATAGCGCGCGGCGCGGTGCAGGCCCAGCCCCAGCGCATTGGTCGCCTTGGCCAGCGCATCGAGATCGCCGCTGCGCGTGGCCAGCGCCAGCGCCTGCCGGCCCGCCGCCTGCGCATCGTCGCCGCGTTCGCCATTGGCCAGCAGCGTCGCCAGATCGCTCCACGCCGCCGCCGCCAGCGCGGGCTCGTCGACCTGCGCGCTCTGCAGTTCGGTCGCCGCCTGGCGCAGCATCGCCTCGGCGCGTTCTTCCTGGCCGAGATTCATGTAGGCCAGGCCCAGCGTCGCGCGCAGCCGCGCGCGCACCGCCGGCGACTGCGCCAGTCCCTGGTCCAACTGCATCGCGCAGCTGTCCAGCACCTGCCGCGCGCTGATGGTCTCGGTGCCGCGGGCGCCGCGCTTGCGCGGATCGGCGGCATCGAACGCGGCGGTGAGGAACTGGCTCACCTGCTGCGCGATCGCCGCTTCGCGCTGCGCCTGCGCGCGCGTATCGAGCAGCCGCCACATGAAGCCGCCGCTGAGCAGCAGCATCGCCGCGACCGCCGCGCTCTCCTTCCAGCGCCGGCGCAACAGCCGCGACAGCGCATAGCGGCGTCCGCCGCGGCGCGCATGCACCGGATAACGGCCGAGATAGCGCTGCAGATCGGCGGCGAGGTCGGCGACGTTGGCATAGCGCTGCGCCGGATCCGCCGCACAGGCCTTGGCCGCGATCGCGTCCAGATCGCCGCGCAGTTTCCGGCGCAGCGCCGGCAGCTGCGTCAGCGCGCTGGGTCGCGGGCAGGCGCCGGCGCTGGTCTGCGCCGGCAGGCGTTGCCCGGCCAACACTTCCACCAGCATCACGCCCAGGCTGTAGACGTCGCCGGCCACGCCCACCGGCTGCCCGGCCAGCAGCTCCGGGCTGGCGTAGGGCGGCGTGCAGAAGCGCCCGCGCTCGGCGCCGTCGGCCGCGTCCTGCAGCCGGGCGATGCCGAAGTCCAGCAGCACCGGCTCGCCGTCGGCGCGGACCAGCACGTTGCCGGGCTTCAGGTCGCAGTGCAGCACCAGGCGCTGGTGCGCCGCCTGCACCGCACGGCAGATGCGCAGGAACAGCTGCAGCCGCGCCGGCAGGTCCGGCGCCTGCGCCTGCAGGTAGCGGTCCAGGGCGACGCCGTCGACGTACTCCATCACCAGGTACGGCTGTCCGCCCGGGGTGGCGCCGCCGTCGTACAGGCGCGCGATGTTGGGATGCTGCAGGCTCGCCAGGATCTGCCGTTCGGCGGCCAGCCGCTGCGCGGTCAGCGCGTCGGGCAGGCCGCGCAGCAGTTTCACCGCCACCTGCCGCTGGTACTGCTCGTCCGCGCGCTCGGCGACGAACACGCTGCCCATGCCGCCGCTGGCCAGGAAGCGGGTCAGCCGCCACGGGCCGAGCCGGTCGCCCACCCCCAGTTCCGGCGCGGCCATGCGCCCGGCCAGCGCCCGCAACGGCTCGGCCAGTTGCTGCAGCTGCACGGTCTGCGCGGCGAGCAGGTCCAGCACCTCCTGCACCAGCGCCGGATCGTGGCTGAGCCGCTCCAGGGTCGGCTGCCACTGCGGCGGCGGCAGGTCGCAGACCGCTTCGAACAAGTGCCGCACCTGTTGCCAGCGTTCGCTCATGGGCGGCCCGGTTCGGCGCTGAGTTCGCGCTTGAGCCAGGCGCGGGCGATGCGCAGGTCGCGCTCGACGGTCGGCACCGACACCTCCAGCAGGCAGGCGATCTCGTCGTGGGTCATGCCGCCGAAATAGGCCAGCTCCACCGCATGCGCCGCGCGCGGATCGAACCCGGCGAAGCGCTGCAGCGACTGGTGCAGGGCCAGCACCTGGTATTCCTCGCTGGCCGCGGCGCCGTCGTGGTCGGCATGCGACAGGGTCATCATCATCGCCCCGCCGCCGCGCTTGGCGGCCAGGTTGGCGCGCGCGTAGTCGACCAGCACCGCGCGCATCTTCAACGAGGCCAGGGCGAAGAAATGCACGCGGTCGCGGTATTCCACGTTGGCGTCGAGCATGCGCAGCAAGGCCTCGTGGACCAGTGCGGTCGGCTGCAGCAAGGCATCGTCGTGGCGCGCGGCCATGCGCGCGGCGGCCATGTCGCGCAGCGCGGCATAGACCAGCTCCAGCAACTGCGCCTCGGCCTGGGCGTCGCCGCCGCGCCAGCGCTGCAGCAGGCGGGTGACCTGCTCGCTGTCGGCCACCGCCGACGCGGAGGCCTTGCGCGCGACAGCCACGGGAAGAGGTTCGGAGTGCATGCGCCGGATTCGTCGAACGGGAAAGGGCGGCCTGCCGACGACCGCATGGCAGGAGCGGCGCCAGATTACCGCAGGATCGCGACCGCCTGTTGACGCCGGATGGCATGCCCCAGCGAAGCGCGCCCGGAGCGGATATTCCGCGCAATCGGCCACGCGTGCGCTGTGCCGGAGCACCGTTTCAGGCGTAACGATGCTGTCCTGGTGCGGCTTTCGGCACATTCGCCAGCGCGCATCGGCGACGGGGTTGACAGTGCCGCAAAGCCCATGTTTATCTCGCTGCATGTTGCATCGCCACACCAGCCCGAAGCCGACCCGCCTGCCCGCCGCGCTGCGCGCGGACGCCGCCGCGTCGCTCCTCGTACTCGTGCTTATTACCTCGCCCACAAGTGCGGGACGAACCGGCGTGTAAGCGACAAGCAGCCTGGATTCGATCAGACCCCGCACCGGCAACGGCGCGGGGTTTTTCATTTTAGTAACCGCGAAACGCAAACCCCTTCCTACCCACACCGTCCCGAGGAAATCCGCCCCATGACCAGTTCCGCCCAGCCCACCACCAAGATCGCCATCGTCGGCTACGGCAGCCAGGGCCGCGCGCACGCGCTGAACCTGCGCGAGTCCGGCTTCGACGTCACTGTCGGCCTGCGCGCGGGCGGCCCGACCGAAGCCAAGGCGCAGGCCGACGGCTTCGTGGTCAAGAGCCCCGCCGAGGCGGTCAAGGACGCCGACCTGGTCGCGGTGCTGACCCCGGACATGGTGCAGAAGACGCTGTACGACGAGGTGCTGGCGCCGAACATGAAGCAGGGCGCCTGCCTGCTGTTCGCGCACGGCCTGAACGTGCATTTCGACATGATCAAGCCGCGCGCCGACCTGGACGTGGTGCTGGTCGCGCCGAAGGGCCCGGGCGCGCTGGTGCGCCGCGAGTACGAGATCGGCCGCGGCGTGCCGTGCATCTGGGCGGTGTACCAGGACCAGAGCGGCAAGGCCGAGCAGTTCGCGCTCGAGTACGCCGCCGGCCTGGGCGGCGCGCGCGCCAACCTGATCAAGACTACCTTCAAGGAAGAGACCGAGACCGACCTGTTCGGCGAGCAGGCGGTGCTGTGCGGCGGCGCCTCGTCGCTGGTCCAGGCCGGTTTCGAAGTGCTGGTGGAAGCCGGCTACCAGCCGGAAATCGCCTACTACGAAGTGCTGCACGAACTGAAGCTGATCGTGGACCTGTTCTACGAAGGCGGCATCACCCGCATGCTCGAGTTCGTTTCCGAGACCGCGCAGTACGGCGACTACGTCAGCGGCCCGCGGGTCATCGACGCGGCCACCAAGGAGCGCATGCGCGACGTGCTGACCGACATCCAGAACGGCACCTTCACCAAGAACTGGGTCGCCGAATACGAAGCCGGTCTGCCGAACTACAACAAGTTCAAGCAGGCCGACCTGGAGCACCCGATCGAAGTGGTCGGCAAGCAGCTGCGCGCCAAGATGGTCTGGTTGAACGGCGAGGCGGCTGCCGCCAAGCCGGCCACCGGCCAGCAAGCCGCGTAATCCGCGGCTCCCCCACCCGCTTTCACCGAAAGGTCGCCACCGTATGAACTCCTCCGCTCACGGCACGCCCCGCAACGGCGCGCGCTGGCTGACGCAGGCCCTGGAAGCCGAAGGCGTGGACACGCTGTTCGGCTATCCGGGCGGCACCATCATGCCGTTCTACGACGCGCTGGTAGACAGCCAGCTCAAGCACATCCTGGTCCGCCACGAGCAGGGCGCGGCACTGGCCGCCAACGGCTACGCCCGCGCCAGCGGCCGGGTCGGGGTCTGCGTCGCCACCTCCGGCCCGGGCGCCTCCAACCTGGTCACCGGCATCGCCGACGCGATGCTGGACTCGGTGCCGATGATCTGCCTGACCGGGCAGGTCGCCACCCCGCTGCTGGGCACCGATGCGTTCCAGGAACTGGACGTGTTCGGGCTGACCCTGCCGATCGTCAAGCACAGCTTCCTGGTGCGCCGCGTGGACGACCTGCCGCAGGTGGTGCGCGACGCGTTCCGCATCGCCCGCGAAGGGCGTCCAGGGCCGGTGCTGATCGACCTGCCCAAGGACGTGCAGCTGGGCGACGCCTCGCACCTGCCCGACCACGTGCCGGCCGAAGTGCCGGTGCCGCCGTCGCCGCACGCCGAGGCCCTGGCCGAAGCGCTGGCGGCGATCGCCGGCGCCGAGAAGCCGGTCATCTACGGCGGCGGCGGCATCGCCCTGGCCGACGCGGTGGACGCGTTCCGCCAGTTCGTCGACAGCACCCGCATCCCCACCGTGCTGACCCTGCGTGGGCTGGGCGCGTTGCCGCACGGGCATCCGCACTACCTGGGCATGCTCGGCATGCACGGCACCCGCGCCGCCAACATGGCGGTGCAGGAATCGGACCTGCTGATCGTGGTCGGCGCGCGTTTCGACGACCGCGCCACCGGCAAGCTGGCCGAGTTCGCCCCGTTCGCGCGGGTCATCCACCTGGACGCCGATGCCTGCGAGATCTCCAAGCTGCGCCATGCCGACATCGCGGTGCCCGGCGACGTGGCCGAAGCGCTGCGCACCCTGTGCACGGCCACCAGCACCTGCGAGGCGTGGCACGCGCGCTGCATCGGCCATCGCGAGAAGTTCGGCGCCCGCTACGACGCGCCGGGCGAGGACATCTACGCGCCCGGCCTGCTGAAGCGGCTGAGCGAGCTGGCCCCGGCCGACACCATCATCGCCTGCGACGTCGGCCAGCACCAGATGTGGGTCGCGCAACATTGCCGCTTCAACCATCCGCGCAACCACCTGACCAGCGGCGCGCTGGGCACGATGGGCTTCGGCCTGCCGGCGGCGATGGGCGCGCAGTTCGCCTGCCCGGACCGCACCGTGGTGCTGGTCAGCGGCGACGGCAGCTTCATGATGAACGTGCAGGAGCTGGTCACCATCGCGCGCTGCAAGCTGCCGGTGAAGATCGTGCTGCTGGACAACAGTTCGCTGGGCATGGTGCGGCAGTGGCAGGAACTGTTCTTCGCCGAGCGCTACAGCGAGATCGACCTGTCCGACAACCCGGATTTCGCCGCGCTGGCGCAGGTGTTCGGTATCCCGGCCAAGCGCATCACCGCGCGCGGCCAGGTCGAGGACGGGCTGGCCGAACTGCTGGCGCAGCCGGGCCCGGCGCTGCTGCACGTGGCCATCGACGCGCGCGCCAACGTGTGGCCGCTGGTGCCGCCGAACACCGCCAACAGCACCATGCTGGAAAGCAATCCCGCGACCCAGCGCCAGGAGACCCCCCATGCGATACCAGCTTGACCTGGTGCTGAAGCCGGCCGAAGGCGCGCTGCTGCGCGCGATCGGCATGGCCGAGCGGCGCGGCTTCGCGCCGCTGTCGATCACCGGCGCGCCGGTGGCCGACGACGCCGGCCGCTGGCACCTGCAGATGGTGGTCGACGGCACTCGCCCCGGCGAGAGCCTGCGCCTGCAGATGGAGAAGGTGTACGACTGCGAGTCGGTGCGGGTGACTGCGTTGGATGGGGTGCCGTGAGGCGCACGGGACCAGGGACCGGGGACCGGGGACCCGGGATGGGCATTGCCGGCGCCTCGTGCGTCGCGCGCCGTCCGCAAGCTTCCGCTCGCCCGCGGAGGGGCCTTCTTCCATGGAGGTCGCTTCTTCGCGCCAACCCGCTTTTCCGGGTCCCTGGTCCCCGGTCCCCGGTCCCGCAGCCGCAACAGCCCCATGCCTGACCCCGGCCGCCCCGCCCCGCAGGAACCGGACGTAGGCGACGTAGCGGTCAGCGTCGCCGACGTGCTGGCCGCGCAGGCGCGGCTGCGCCGTTACCTGCCGCCGACGCCGGTGCATTACGCCGAGCGCTTCGGCGTGTGGCTGAAGCTGGAGAACCTGCAGCGCACAGGGTCCTACAAGGTGCGCGGCGCGCTGAACGCGCTGCTGGCCGGGCTGGAGCGGGGCGACGAGCGCACGATCATCTGCGCCTCGGCCGGCAACCATGCGCAGGGCGTGGCCTGGGCCGCGCACCGGCTGGGCGTGCAGGCGATCACGGTGATGCCGCACGGCGCGCCGCAGACCAAGATCGCCGGCGTCGCGCACTGGGGCGCCACCGTGCGCCAGCACGGCAACAGCTACGACGAGGCCTTCGCCTTCGCCCGCGAGCTGGCCGAGCAGAACGGCTACCGCTTCCTGTCCGCGTTCGACGACCCGGACGTGATCGCCGGCCAGGGCACGGTCGGCATCGAGCTGGCCGCGCATGCGCCGGACGTGGTGATCGTGCCGATCGGCGGCGGCGGCCTGGCCGCCGGCGTGGCCCTGGCGCTGCGCTCGCAGGGCGTGCGCATCGTCGGTGCGCAGGTCGAAGGCGTGGATTCGATGGCGCGGGCGATCCGCGGCGATATCCGCGCCGTGGACCCGGTGCCCACCCTGGCCGACGGCGTCAAGGTTAAAATCCCCGGGTTCATCACCCGCCGGCTGTGCGCCAGCCTGCTCGACGACGTGGTGATCGTGCGCGAGGCGGAACTGCGCGAGACGCTGGTGCGCCTGGCGCTGGAGGAGCACGTCATCGCCGAGGGCGCCGGCGCGCTGGCGCTGGCCGCCGGCCGCCGCGTCTCCGGCAAGCGCAAGTGCGCGGTGGTGTCCGGCGGCAACATCGACGCCGGCGTGCTGGCGACGCTGCTGTCGGAGGTGCGCCCGCGCACGCCGCGCAAGCCGCGCCGCCGCAACACCGAGCGACTTCGCAGCCAGCTCGCCGCCGCTCCGCCCGCTCCACGCCGTCCCATGCCCACGCCACCCCATCCGCCAGCCACCGCCGCCGTAGAGGAAACCATCTGGTGAACACTTCGTCTTCTTCCCAGACCCCCCGCATTCGCATTTTCGACACCACCCTGCGCGACGGCGAGCAATCCCCCGGCTGCAGCATGACCCCGCCGCAGAAGCTGGTCATGGCCCGCGCCTTGGCCGAGCTGGGCGTGGACATCATCGAGACCGGCTTCCCGGCCAGTTCGCAGTCCGACCGCGAGGCGATGGCGCTGATCGGCCGCGAACTGCGCGAGCCGACCCTGGCGGTGCTGTCGCGCTGCCTGGCCACCGACATCGAGATCTCGGCACGCGCGCTGGAGGCGGCGGCCAAGCCGCGCCTGCACGTGTTCCTGTCGACCAGCCCACTGCACCGCGAGCACAAGCTGCGGATGAGCCGCGAGCAGGTGCTGGAATCGGTACGCAAGCACGTCTCGCTGGCGCGCCAGTACGTGGACGACGTGGAATTCTCGGCCGAGGACGCCACCCGCACCGAGGAGGATTTCCTGGCCGAGGTCGCCGCGGTGGCGATCGCCGCCGGCGCCACCACCATCAACCTGCCCGACACGGTCGGCTTCACCACGCCCGAAGAGATCCGCGGCATGTTCGCGCGGCTGATCGCCAGCGTGCCCGGCGCCGAGCGGGTGATCTTCAGCACCCATTGCCACAACGACCTGGGCCTGGCCGTGGCCAACTCGCTGGCCGCGGTGGAAGGCGGCGCGCGGCAGGTGGAATGCACCATCAACGGCATCGGCGAGCGCGCCGGCAACTGCGCGCTGGAAGAGATCGCGATGGCGCTGAAGGTGCGCAACGCGTTCTACGAGATCGACACCGCGATCAACACCCAACGCATCGTCGCCAGTTCGCAGCTGCTGCAGCGGCTGGTCGGCATGCCGGTGCAGCGCAACAAGGCGATCGTCGGCGGCAACGCCTTCGCCCACGAGTCGGGCATCCACCAGCACGGCATGCTGCGCCACCGCGGCACCTACGAGATCATGCGTCCGGAAGATGTGGGCTGGGAGTCCTCGCAGATGGTGCTGGGCCGCCACAGCGGCCGCGCTGCGGTCGAGCAGCGCCTGCGCGCGCTGGGCTACGTGCTGGAGGAAGCCGAACTGAACCTGGCGTTCGAGGCGTTCAAGGCGCTGTGCGAGCAGCAGCGCGTGGTCAACGACGCCGACCTGCAGGCGATGATGCAGGATGCGCCGGAAAGCCAGGGCTACCGGCTCGCGTCGATGACCGTCAGCGACCGCGGCCAGCGCGCCAGCGCGCAGGTCGAGCTGTCCGATCCGGACGGCCAGCGGGTCACTGAGCGCGCCGAAGGCGATGGCCCGGTGGATGCGCTGTTCGCCGCGCTCGCCGCCGCCACCGGCGTGCAGCTGACCCTGGACAGCTACCAGGTGCACAGCGTCGGCATCGGCGCCGATGCGCGCGGCGAGGCCAACCTCAGCGTGCGTCACGGCGAAGTCGAGTACGACGGCACCGGCACCAGCCGCGACATCATCGAGGCCAGCGCGCTGGCCTGGCTGGACGTGGCCAACCGCGTGCTGCGCCAGCGCCAGGGCGCGCACGCCGGCGCCGCGACGGCGGCCGCCTGAGCGGCCACGCCCCCGTCATCGTCGCCATGCACCCTGCTCCGTTCCCACCCTCGCCCAGCGTCCCTGCCAGGTAGTCCCGTAATGTCTTCGACCCCCCGTACCCTGTACGACAAGCTGTGGGACGCGCACGTCGTCGTCCCCGAAAGCAGCACCGCCCCGGCGGTGCTGTACATCGACCTGCACCTGATCCACGAGGTGACCTCGCCGCAGGCGTTCACCGAACTGAAGTCGCGCGGCCTCAAGCCACGCCGGCCCGACCGCACCAAGGCGACGATGGACCACTCCACGCCGACCCTGCCGCGCGGCGCCGACGGCAAGCTGCCGTACTACACCAAGGCCTCCGAGGCGCAGGTGGACATGCTCGCGCGCAATTGCGCCGACTACGGCATCGAACTGTTCGACATGGCCTCGGACAACCGCGGCATCGTGCACGTGATCGCGCCCGAGCAGGGCTTCACCCAGCCCGGCATGACCATCGTCTGCGGCGACAGCCATACCTCTACCCATGGCGCGTTCGGCGCGCTGGCGTTCGGCATCGGCACCAGCGAGGTCGGCCACGTGCTGGCCACGCAGTGCCTGCTGCAGCGCAAGGCCAAGACCATGGCGATCAGCGTCGACGGGCCGCTGGCGCCGGGCGTGGGCGCCAAGGACGTGATCCTGCACATCATCGGCGTGATCGGGGTCAACGGCGGTACCGGCCACGTGCTCGAATACCGCGGCTCCACCATCGAAGCGATGGACATGGAGCAGCGCATGACCCTGTGCAACATGTCGATCGAGGCCGGCGCGCGCGCCGGCATGGTCGCACCTGACCAGATCACCTTCGACTGGATGGCCAAGACCCCGCGCGGACCGAAGGGCGCGGAGTTCGACGCCGCGGTGCAGCGCTGGTCGCAGCTGCGCAGCGATCCGGGCGCGCGCTTCGACGTGGACGTGCGCATCGACGCGCGCGACATCCGCCCGACCCTGACCTGGGGCACCCACCCCGGCACCGCGATCGCAGTGGACGTGCCGATCCCGGCGGCGCAGGACGCGGCTGCGCAGAAGGGCCTGGACTACATGCATTTTGAATCCGGCCATGCGCTGATCGGCACCCCGGTGGACGTGGTGTTCGTCGGTTCCTGCACCAACGGCCGGCTCAGCGACATGCGCGAAGTGGCGCAGGTGCTGCGCGGCCGCCGCGTCGCGCCGAACGTGCGCATGCTGGTGGTGCCGGGCTCGGAGATCGTCAAGCGCCAGGCCGAGGCCGAAGGCATCCACGAGGTGGTGCGCGCCGCCGGCGCCGAATGGCGCGAGTCCGGCTGCTCGATGTGCATCGCGATGAACGGCGACCTGGTCGCGCCGGGGCAACTGGCGGTGAGCACCAGCAACCGCAATTTCGAAGGCCGCCAGGGCCCCGGCGCGCGCACCCTGCTGGCCTCGCCGATGACCGCGGCGTGGGCCGCGGTGAATGGCCAGGTCAGCGACCCGCGCACGCTGTTCGCGGAGGTCGCGTGATGGTGCCGCACATCGCCGCGCTCGCGGCCACGCTGACCTTCGTCGCCGCGACCACCCGCGCCTTCGCCCACCGCGGCAAGCCACTGCTGCCGCCGCACGTGCCGACCCCGGCGCTGCCGCCGGCGATGCAAGCCGACGCGGCCGCCGCACCTGCCACCGTGTCCCAGGAGACCTGCTGATGGCCGGATTCGCCGCCCTCACCTCGGCCAGCGTGGTGCTGCGCCAGACCAACATCGACACCGACCAGATCATCCCGGCGCGGTTCCTGTCCACCACCGAGCGCGCCGGCCTCGGTCGCAACGCGTTCAACGACTGGCGCTGGCAGGCCGACGGCACACCGAACCCGGAGTTCGCGTTCAACCAGCCGCACAACGCCGGCCGCCAGATCCTGCTGGCCGGGCGCAACTTCGGCTGCGGCTCCTCGCGCGAGCACGCGCCATGGGCGCTGACCGACCTGGGCCTGCGCGCCATCGTCAGCAGCGAGATCGCCGACATCTTCCGCAACAACAGCCTCAAGAACGGGCTGCTGCCGATCGTGCTGGCCGAGGCCGACGTGCAGACGCTGATGCAGCGTCCGGACGACGCGCTGACCGTGGACGTGGCCGCGCGCGAACTGCGTACGCCCGATGGCCGGGTCTACGCCTTCCCGCTCGACGAGTTCTCGCAGACCTGCCTGCTCGAAGGCGTCGACGAACTCGGCTACCTGCTGCTGCGCGAACCCTTCATCGAACAGTACGAGGCCGCCCATGCACGCTGACATCGTCGTCCTGCCCGGCGACGGCATCGGCCCGGAAGTCACCGCCGCGGCGGTGTCGGTGCTGCGCACCATCGCCCGCCGCTACCAGCACACGTTGGAGTTCCACGAACACGACATCGGCGGCATCGCCATCGACCGCCACGGCGAGCCGCTGCCGGCGGCGACGCTGGCCGCCTGCCAGCAGGCCGACGCGGTGCTGCTGGGCGCGGTCGGCGGGCCGAAATGGTCCGATCCCAATGCCAAGATCCGCCCCGAGCAGGGCCTGCTGGCGATCCGCCGCGGCCTGGGGCTGTTCGCCAACCTGCGCCCGGTCAAGCCGCACCCGGCGGCGCTGGACGCCTCGCCGATCAAGTCGCATCTGCTCACCGGCGTGGACATCGTGGTGGTGCGCGAGCTGACCGGCGGCATCTACTTCGGCGACAAGACCCGCAGCGCCACCGACGCCAGCGACCTGTGCCGCTACAGCGTCGAGGAGATCGAGCGGGTGCTGCGCAGCGCGTTCCGGCTGGCGCAGCAGCGCCGCAACCACGTCACCTCGGTGGACAAGGCCAATGTGCTGGAGACCTCGCGGCTGTGGCGCGACGTGGCCGCGCGCATCGGCCGCGACGAGTTCCCGGACGTGCGCCTGGAGCACCAGCTGGTCGATTCGATGGCCATGCACCTGCTGGCCAAGCCGCGCGAGTACGACGTGATCGTCACCGAGAACATGTTCGGCGACATCCTCACCGACGAGGCCTCGATGCTGGCCGGCTCGCTGGGCCTGCTGCCGTCGGCGTCGCTGGGCGAAGGCCGGATCGGCCTGTACGAGCCGATCCACGGCTCGGCCCCGGACATCGCCGGCAAGGGCATCGCCAATCCCTACGCCACCATCCTCAGCGCCGCGCTGCTGCTGCGCCATTCGCTGGGCCTGAGCGCCGAAGCCGAGGCGATCGAACAGGCCGTGGACGCCGCGCTCGACGCGCAGGCCTTCACCGCCGACCTCGCCGCGCCGGGCCAGGGCATTTCCACCAATGCGGCGGCACGCGCGGTGGTGGAGCGGCTGCAGGCGGCTGGGATTCGGGAGTAGGGATTGGGGATTGGTAAGGCGTTCGGCCGCTGCGGATAGGCGGCGGCCGGTTCGTCGCGTGGAATCGCTCCTGTAGGAGGGGCTTCAGCCCCGACAGGAACCAACGCCGCAGGCCCGCCGTGCCGTGTGTCGCGGCTGAAGCCGCTCCTACAAGAGCGTGTTGTCATCTAGCGACTGCGCTTGCCCCCTACCCGATCACCCGATCGCGTCCCTCGCGCTTGGCCTGGTACAGGCGCTGGTCGGCCAGGGCCAGCAGTTCGCGGCGGGTCTGCAGCGTCGGGGCCAGGCAGGCGAAGCCGATGCTGGCGGTGCATTGCAGTGCACGGCCGTCGCCATCGAGGACCACGATCGCGGCGACGCGGCGGCGCAGCTCGTCCAGCCGCGCCCGCGCCTGTTCGCGGTCCAGGCCCGGCAAGACCAGCAGGAATTCCTCGCCACCATGGCGCGCGGCGAACGCCTGCTCGCCGAGGCTGGCACGCAACGCCTCGCCGACCCGGCGCAGCACTTCGTCGCCGAGTTCGTGGCCGTGCGTGTCGTTGATCCGCTTGAAGTTGTCGATGTCCAGCAAGGCCACGCACAGCGGCGCCGGCTTGGCCAGCGCGCGCTCCAGCGCCGCGGTCAGGTGCGGGTCGGCGGTGCGCCGGTTCGGCAGGCCGGTCAACGCATCGTGGCCGGCCTGGTGGGCGAGCTTGCGCACCAGTTCGTCGCGTTCGCGATCGGCCAGCTTCAGCGCCAGGTTCTTCGCGCGCAACTCGTGGGTACGCTCGGCGATGATGCGGTTGAGCCGGCGCTGGCGGCGCAGGTAGCGATGGCTGCGGCTGCGGTACCACCACATCAGCAGGCCGCTGCAGGCGATCGCCGCGATCACCACGAACGGACCGCGCTGCCAGAACGGCGGCACCAGCTCCAGTTGCAGCGAGGTGCGCCCGACCAGCGCGCTGCGCGACCAGTCCATCGCGCTGGTGGTGGCCTGTATCTCCAGGCGATAGCTGCCCGGCGGCAGGTTGGTGTAGACCGCGGTCTCGCTGCTGCCGGCGTCGATCCACTGCCGGTCGAAGCCATGCAGGCGATAGCGGTAGCGCACCTTGTCCGGCGAGCGGAAGCTCAGCCCCGCATAGTCGACGGCGAGCCGGCCGACGCTGCCGTGCAAGCGGTAGTCGTGGCGCAGCGGCTGTTCGCGGCCGTCGACCTGCAGCCGCTCGACCACCACCGCCGGCGCGCGCAGCGCCTGCCGGCTGGGCAGCGCCGGGTCGATCAGGGCCAGGCCGGCCGAGGTCGGGATCAGCAAGGTGCCGTCGCGGGTCAGCCAACCGGCCGGCGCACTGCTGCCGTTGCCCTGGCTGCCGGGCATGCCGTCGCTGCGGTCGACCGCGTCCACCGCCAGTTGCGTGCGGCGGCCGGCACCGAGTTGCGCGATGCTGTCGCGGGCGATGCGGAACACGCCCTGGTTGCTGGTCGCCCACAGATGGCCGTGGCCGTCGTCGATGATCCGGAACAACTTGTCGCGCGGCAGCCCGACCCGATGGTCGTAGACCTGGAAGCGGTCGCCGCGCAGCCGCAGCAGGCCGCGGTCGCTGGCGATCCACAGCGAGCCGTCGGCATCGCCCAGGAAATCGAACGCGTTGTGCGCCGGGAACGCGGCGCCGCTCGGCCACGCCCGCAGCGCGCCGCTCGCCGACAGCGAGGCGATGCCGTCGCTGGTGCCGATCCACAGCACCCCGGCACGGTCGCGGTACAGCGCCTGCACCTGCGCCGCCGGCAGCCCGTCGGCCACGGTGTACACGCGGCTGCGACCGCCGCGGCGATGGATCAGGCCGGCATTGCTACCGATCCACAGGCCGCCGTCCGCATCCTGCAGCAGTGCGCGCACCATCGTGCGCGGCACGCCGGCCTCGGTCCCGAGGCGCTGCCGGACCGCGCCGTCGGCCGCCAGCAGCAGCACGCCCTGGTCGTAGGTGCCGACCCACATGCCGCCGTCGTTGGCCGGCGCCAGCGCCAGCACCGACGGGTCGCGACCGCCGGTGGCGATGCGCAGCGCGCCGACGCGGCCGCGCTGCCATCGGTCGAGCCCGGCCGCATGGCCGATCCAGATCGCGCCGTCGGCGCTCTGCCGCACCACGCGCACGTAGTCGCCGGAGAGGCCGTCGCGCCGGGTCAGGCCGCCGGCATCGCCCGCGGCGACGCGAAACAGGCCGTCGGTGCTGCCGGCCCAGATCAGGCCTTCGCGGTCTTCGATCAACGCCGGGCTGACCACGCCGG
Source organism: Xanthomonas sp. WHRI 7945 (assembly GCF_035026585.1). NCBI lineage: Bacteria > Pseudomonadati > Pseudomonadota > Gammaproteobacteria > Lysobacterales > Lysobacteraceae > Xanthomonas > Xanthomonas sp. WHRI 7945. The sequence continues at coordinate 129,590 of NZ_JAYIQP010000004.1, read as the reverse complement.
AGATCGACAGCATCTCCTCGCTGGCGCCGTTGCGCGAACGCCGCAGCAACTGCCCGCTGGACAGGCTGGTCCACAGCTGGCCCTGGCGATCCTGCAGCGCGGCGTCGACCCGCTGGCCCTGGCGCAACCACTGCAGCGTGCCGTCGGCATGCAGCCAGAACACGCCGGCATCGCCGGCGACCAGCAATCCGCCGTCGCGGTCGTGGCCCAGGCGCCGCACCGGCGCCGCGCGCATCGCCGCGGTGCGGCCCCAGCGCTGCGCGCGCGTCGTGGCGGGGTCGAGGCGGAACAGGCCCTGCGCGGTGCCGACCAGCACGCCGCCATCGGCCTGCTGCAGCAGCGCCGCGACCCGCGTCTTCGGCAAACCGGCCGCAGTGCCGACGGCGCTCAGGCGGCCATCGGCCTCGATCCGGTACAACCCGTCCTCGCTGCCGACCCACAGCGCACCGTCGCGGTCGCGCAGCATCGAGACCACCGACAGCCGCCGCGCACGCGCATCGCCCAGGTGCTCCCAACTGCCCTCGGCATAGCGGAACACGCCGTCGTAGGCAGTGCCGATCAAGACCCCGCCCTCGCGCTCGGGCACGATCACGAACACCCCGGACATCTCCATGCCGGGCGTGTTCTGCCGATCGAAGACGGTGAAGCCGCGGCCATCGAAACGTGCCACGCCCTCCCAGGTGCCGATCCACAGCAGGCCGTCGCGGTCCTGCGCCAGCGCATGCACCAGGTTGTGCGGCAGGCCTTCCTCCATGGTCCAGCGCACCACCGTGGGCCGCTCGGTGATGGCATGTTCGGACAGGGCCAGCGCCGCCTGCTGGGCGCCCGCACCCGCCGCGCAGCAGGCGCACAGCAGCGCCAGCAGCAGGCAGACGCGCACGCGGCGGCGCAACGCATGCGCGCCGCCGACAGTCGAATGACGGTGTGCCCCCTGCTCCATTGCCTTCCGATCGCGCCGCGCCAGCGCGCAGCCATCCCCTACCATGCAAGGAATGCAATTTATCACTGCGCGTTCGCCGCCGATGTCAGGACGTTCCCTACGCCGCGGGTGCTGCGGCACGCTGCGTTCAGCATCGTCCGGGCGGCGTGTACACGGCTTTTTCGGGCCAAGGCGGCGCACGGGTCGCACCCGACGGTCTGGCCAGCAGGCGCCATGAAGATCGCCGCAGCCAATAGTGCACTACACGGTATAGTATAAATATCGAACCGACTGGTCTAGTATTGCCGCCATGGTCAGCAAACCCTCCGTCGTCCCCTCCCCCAAATCCTCCACCCGTGCCGCCGGCCCGGGGCGGCCCAAGGACATGGGCAAGCGCGCGGCGATCCTGGAAGCGGCCAAGCAGTTGTTCACCGAACTGGGCTTCGGCGGGGTCAGCATGGACGGCATCGCCGCGCGGGCCGGCGTGTCCAAGCTCACCGTCTACAGCCACTACGGCGACAAGGAGACCCTGTTCGCCGAAGCGGTCCGCGCGCAGTGCCAGGCGCTGCTGCCCGACGACCTGTTCGGGCATGCGCGCAAAGGGCCGCTGCGCGCGCAACTGGTGGAGATCGGCCTGGCGTTCTTCGCGATGATCGGCAGCGACGCGGCCATGGCGACCCACCGCATGATGCTCGCGCCCGGCACCGGCGACGAACACGTGCGCGAGATGTTCTGGAATGCCGGTCCCAAACGGACCCAGCAAGACCTGGCGCAGCTGCTGCAGGCGCATGTCGCCGCCGGCGAGCTGGAGATCCCCGACCTGCCCCTGGCCGCCTCGCAGTTCTTCTGCCTGGTCAAGGGCGAACTGCACTCGCTGATGATGTGCGGCCTGTGCCGCGATCCCAGCCAGGCCCGGATCCAGGCCCATGTGCAGGCCAGCGTCGACTTCTTCCTGCGCGCCTATGCGCCGCGCTGAGTCCGCCCCGGCAGGCCGGCCCGGTGACTTCCGGCACTGCGCGCCATGGCCCGCCTGCGGCGATGCTGCAGCATACGCACGGCCTTTGGGCCGGCTAAAATGCGCGACCCACCGCGTTGGATGCCCCAGATGACGATCGACTACTCCCAAGCCCGCGAAAAGATGGTTGAACAGCAGGTGCGTCCCTGGGACGTGCTCGACCTGCGCGTGCTCGACGTGCTGGCGCGGCTGCCGCGCGAGCTGTTCGTGCCGCAGGCGCATCGCGCGGTGGCCTACGCCGATCTGGAGATCCCGCTGGGCCACGGCCAATACATGATGAAGCCGGTGATCGAAGGGCGCATGCTGCAGGCGCTGGACCTGCAGCCGGGCGAGGATGTGCTGGAGATCGGCACCGGCAGCGGCTTCGTCAGCGCCTGCCTGGGCGAGCTCGGCCGCGACGTGGTCAGCCTGGAGATCGAGCCGGCCCTGGCCGCCAGCGCGCGCGCCAACCTGGATGCCGCCGCGCTGGGCAGCAACGTGCGCATCGAAACCGCCGACGCGTTCGGCTGGCACAGCGAGCGCCGCTTCGACGTGGTCTGCGTCACCGCCGCCGTCACCGAAATCCCGGCGCAGTTCCTGGCCTGGCTGCGTCCCGGCGGCCGCCTGTTCGCGATCCGCGGCCGCGCCCCGGTCATGGACGCGGTGCTGGTCCACGCCGATGCCGGCGCGCCGCGCGTGGAATCGCTGTTCGAAACCGATTTGGCGTACTACCTGCGCGGTGCCGCGCCGGTCCCCCAGTTCACATTCTGATCCATCCAAGGAAGCCGCAATGATCCGCCGATCCCTCGTCCTGGCGCTGGCCGCCGCGCTGTCTCCGTTGGCCGCCAACGCCACGGACCTGCTGCAAGTCTACGAAATGGCGCGCAACAGCGATCCGCAGCTGGCCACCGCCGAATCGAACCGGCTGTACAACAAGGAAGGCGAAGTGCAGGCGCGCGCGGCGCTGCTGCCGCAGTTGAACGGCTCCGCCTCGCTGCAGCGCAGCCACAGCGAGATCGAGCGCGGCACCGGCGAACTGGCCGGCACCGGCAAGAGCCGCAGCTACGCGATCCAGGGCCAGCAGACGCTGGTCAACTTCGCCCAGTTCGCCACCCTGCGCGCGCAGAAGGCCAACAGCCTGGCCGCCGACTACACGCTGGAATCGGCCAACGACGACCTGATCGTGCGCACCTCGGCGGCCTACTTCAACGTGCTGGTGGCGATCGAGTCGCTGGTCGCCGCGGAGACCAACGAAGCCGCCGCCAAGAAGCAGTTCGACTACGCCGACAAGCGCCTGGAAGTGGGCCTGGCGCCGATCACCGACGTGCACGAAGCGCGCGCCGAGTACGACCAGGCGCGCGCCGATACGATCACCGCGCGCAACTCGCTGCAGGACCTGTACCAGGCGCTGACCGAGATCACCGGGCAGCCGGTGCGCGACCTGCGCAGCCTGCCGGAGGACTTCCGCCCGCAGCTGCCGGCCGAGAGCAGCAACATCGACGGCCTGATCGCCTCGGCGCTGGACAAGAACCCGTCGCTGCGCGCCTACCAGTACCAGGTGCAGGCGGCCGAGAACAGCGTCTCCGCCGCGCGCGCCGGCCACCTGCCGACGCTGAACCTGGCCGCCAGCGTCGGCCGCGACGCCAGCTGGGGCGACGGCGTCTCCGGCAGCAACTCGCCGCGCTCGGACAGCAACGTCATCGGCGTGACCCTGAACATCCCGATCTTCGCCGGCGGCGCGACCCAGTCGGCGGTGCGCCAGGCGCTGGCGCAGCGCGACATCGCCCAGGACACCTACGAGCTGCAGAAGCGCGCGCTCGATCGCAACACCCGCAACGCGTATCAGACCGTGGTCGCCGGCATCAGCGAAATCGAGGCGCGGCGCCTGGCGGTGGTCTCGGCGCAGGCCGCGTACGACGCCTCGCAGGTCGGTCTGGAAGTGGGCACGCGCACCGTGCTGGACGTGGTGCAGAACCAGCGCACGCTGTACCAGGCGCAGCTGGCCTATGCGCAGGCGCGCTACAACTTCCTGCAGAACCGCCTGCTGCTGAGCCAGGCGCTGGGCTCGCTGGACGTGGCCGAGGTGCAGTCGATCAACGCGCTGCTGACCCAGAGCGCCGAATCCAAGCTCAACTCCGGCAGCAGCACCCAGTAACGCCGATACCGGCGTCTGTGCGACACCGCGAACGGCGGGCCTTCGGGTCCGCCGTTTTTGCTTGAGGGCCGGCACAGTGGCCAGGGACAATGCCTGGTGGCACCGAGGACTCCGAGCAAGATCCTGGGATGAGGGACTCGCTGGCGCTGATGCCGCGTTTTCGATGAGCGCCTTGGCATCGCGAGCGCTTCATCTTTCTGTCGCGGCTGAAGCCGCTCCTACAGTGGCAGCACCGCATTTTTGTAGGAGCGGCTTCAGCCGCGACAGAAAAGGCGCGCGCCAGTGATGCCCTGTCGCGCAGATTCCGGCCGCGAGATTCTCGAGGTTCCTTTCAGCCCCGACGGGCTTTACCGGCTACGCATGTCGCGACCGGAGCCGCTCCCACGACACGTCTGCGGCCGCAACGCCCAGGACGCAACGCCTATTCGCCCGGCGGCAGATCCGGCGCCACCGGCGGCAGATCGTGCGCGATCAGTTGCAGCGCCCGCTGCAGCGCGCCGCGGCCGTTGGCGACCAGCGCGCACCCGGCCTCGGCCATGCGCGCGCGCGCGGCGGCATCGCCCAGCAAGTCGTGCAGCGCCGTGCACACCGCCGCGGCGTCCTCGCAGATCCCGACCGCGCCGGCCTCGCGCATACGCCGCGAGATGTCGGCGAAATTGTGCAGGTGCGGCCCGGTCACCGACGGCGTGCCGACCGCGGCCGGCTCCAGCAGGTTGTGCCCGCCGATCGGCTGCAGGCTGCCGCCGACGAAGGCGACCTGGGCGCAGGCATAGAACGCCATCAGTTCGCCCAGCGTATCGATCACGAACACGTCGTCCTCGGCGCCGGGCCACTGCTGCTGGCGGCGCGTGGCCACGCGCCAGCCCTGGTCGCGCGCCAGCGCCTCGACCTTGGCGAAGCGCTCGGGATGGCGCGGCGCCCACAGCAGCAGCAGGTCCGGCCACTGCCGGCGCAGTTGCCGGTGCAGCTCGATCACCGCCGCCTCCTCGCCCTCGTGGGTGCTGGCGGCGATCCACACCGGCCGCGTCGGCGCCACGCGTTCGCCGAACGCGGCGACGAACTCCGGCAAGTGCTCGGGCACGGCGATATCGAATTTCAGGTTGCCCAGCGCGCGCACCTGCTGCGGGCGCGCGCCGAGCTCGATGAAGCGTTCGGCGTCCGCCTGCGACTGCGCCGCCACGCAGGTGACGGTGCGCAGCGCGCGCCCGATCAACGGCCGCAGCAGGCGGTAGCCGCGCAGCGAGCGTGCCGACAGCCGCGCATTGAGCACATACACCGGGATGTCGCGATCGCGGCAGCCGAACAGCATGTTCGGCCACAGTTCGGTTTCCAGGATCAACGCCAGACTCGGGCGGAAGTGCTGCAGGAAACGGCCCACGCTGCCGGGCACGTCGTACGGCAGGTAGACGTGGTCCAGCGCATCGCCCCACAGCGCGCGCACCCGCTCGGACCCGGTCGGGGTGATGGTGGTGATCACCCAGCGGATGTCCGGGCGCAGCACGCGCAGCGCGTTGACCACCGGCGCGGCGACGTTGACCTCGCCCACCGACACCGCGTGCAGCCACACTCGCGGCCGCCCGCGCGCCTGCGGATACGAGGCGTAGCGCTCGTCCCAGCGCTGGAAGTACTGGCGCACGCGGAAACCGCGCCAGACCAGGTGATAGACGGTGACCGGCAGCAGCATGTACAGCACGGCCGAATACAGGCCGCGCAGCAGCCGCTCGATGAAATCGTTGCGCATCGCGGAAGCATAGCGGGTTGCGCCGCGCAGGCGGCAGACGATCGCGACCGCCATCCCTGCACGCGCCATCGCGACGCGGCGCCGACGCCGCGTTGCTCGCTCCCGGCTAAACTTGGCGCATGTCCGACCCATCCCCCGCCCTTCCGGCCGCCGCCACCACCGCCGCACCGCCGCCGCGTTCGCCGCGGCACTGGCCGACCTGGTTGCTGCTCGGCATCGCCGTGGCCCTGGCCCGGCTGCCCTGGTTGCTGCAGCGCGCGCTCGGCCGCGGCGTCGGCTGGATCGCGCTGCGCCTGGCCGGCACCCGCCGCCACGCCGCCGAAGTGAACCTGAAACTGTGCTTCCCCGAGCAGAGCGAGGCCTGGCGCACGCGCCTGCTGCACGACAGCTTCGATGCGCTGGGCGTGGGCGTGTTCGAGTTCGCCCGCGCCTGGTGGGGCAGCATCGCCCCGATCCGCCGCCGCACCCGCATCGAAGGCCTGGAGCACCTGCGCGCGCTGCAGGCGCAGGGCCGCGGCGTGCTGCTGGTGTCGGGCCATTTCATGACCCTGGAGATGTGCGGGCGGCTGCTGTGCCAGTACGTGCCGCTGGCCGGCATGTACCGCCGCCACCGCAATCCGGTGTTCGAGTGGGCGGTCAAGCGCGGCCGCCTGCGCTACGCCATCGCCATGTTCGCCAACGAGGACCTGCGCGGCAGCGTGCGCCACCTCAAGCGCGGCGGCTTCCTGTGGTACGCGCCGGACCAGGACATGCGCGGCAAGGACACCGTGTTCGTGCCGTTCTTCGGCATGCCCGCCTCCACCATCACCGCCACCCACCAGTTGGCGCGGCTGACCGGCTGCGCGGTGGTCCCGTATTTCCACCGCCGCGAAGGCGCCGACTACGTGCTGCGCATCGCCCCGCCGCTGGAAGATTTTCCGTCGCAGGACATGATCGCCGACACCGCGCGGGTCAATGCCGCGATCGAGGCCATGGTGCGCGAGGCGCCGGCGCAATACCTGTGGATCCACCGCCGCTTCAAGCGCCAGCCCTGCGGCCGCAGTACGTTCTACGCGCGCGATTGAGCAGGGTGCGCGTTGCGCCGATCGCGCTGCGGATGTTCAGTCAGTAGGACTGGTTGGGTGCAGGCGCAGCCTGCACTCGAAGACCGCGAGACGCAGCCTTAGCCCCTCTCCCACCGGGAGAGGGGTTGGGGTGAGGGTCCGGCGCGAAGCGGCTCGCTGATCTGGGTTCCCGAGGCTTTGCCCGTACCCTCATCCGGCCCTTCGGGCCACCTTCTCCCGGTGGGAGAAGGGAACAGCCTAGCCCCTCTCCCACCGGGAGAGGGTTGGGGTGAGGGTACGGCGCGAAGCGATCAGCCCGCCGCAGGCGAACCAGCCCCCGCAGCGCCGTCGGCGTCGTCCTCCGCCGCCAGCAGCGCACCGACATACAGCCCGACCAGCATCAGCGCCAGCGAGCCCCAGAACGACGAATAGAACGCCAGGTGGGTGTTGAACGGGAACACCGTGGCCAGCAGCGCCAGCATCGCCGGCCGCGCCCGTTCGCGCGCCTGCGGCGAGGCGTAGCGCCACGCGCGCCAGGCCTGCGCGGCGCCGGCCAGCCACAGCAGCAAGCCGATCGCGCCGGTCTCGCTGAGCACTTCGAGCACGATCTGGTGGGCGTGGAAGGCCGGCTCGCGGCCCCAGGCGCCCCCATGCGCAGGATCCGGGTCGCAGGCGACATAGGCTTCGCGGAACCCGCGCACGCCCACGCCGTTGAGCGGATGCTGGCGGATCATGCACCAGGAGGCGCTCCAGATCTGCGTGCGCCCGGCCAGCGCCGCGTCGAGATCGGCCGGACGCCCGCTCAGCGCCAGCGTGGTGCGGGCGAAGCGCTCGCGCACCTGAGGCGAAACCGCGCCGAGCACGCCGGCGACCAGCACCGCGGCCACGCCCAGCGCCAGCAGCCGGCGCATGCCCAGCAAGCGCCAGCCCGACAGCAGCAGCACCAGCGCGTAGGTGATCCACGAGGCGCGCGACCCGGCCAGCACCAGCACCACGCCCACCGCCGCGGCGGCGCACAGCCAGCCCCAGGCGCCGCCGCGGCGCCCGGCCAGGAACAGCAGGAACGGCGACAGGCTGGCCAGCACCTGGCCGAACTTGAGGTTGCACGGCCCGAACACCCCGCTGAGACGGTCGGCCAGCGCGATCTCCTGCGGCGTGCACAGGCCGTGGTGGCTGATCGCCCACTTCAGCTGGTCCATCGACCAGAACAGCGGACTGCTGCCGCACAGCGCCTGCGCCAGTGCATCGGCGGTCCAGATCGCGGCGATGATCGCCAGGCCGTTGAAGGTGGTGCGGCGGCCACGCGGCGTCGCCACCGCCATCGCCACCAGCCACAGGAACGGCAGGAAGCGCAGGTCCACCGCCGATTCGCGCAGCGCCAGCGGCACGTCCACCGCGTCCAGCGCCGACAGCGGCTGCGGCAGCCAGTAGCTCAGGAACAGCAGCGTGGTCAGCGCCCACGCCGGGCCACTGAGCAGGCTGGCGCCGCCGCGGAAACGGCTGTGCAGCAGCCGCGCCAGGGTGACCAGCGCGCCCAGCGCCAGCACCCCCGCGGCCAGGCCCGGCGCCGGCCACAGCGCCACGAACGCCAGCACCCACACCGGCGCCCAGCGTTCGTTGCGCGCCGGAGTCAGCGGCGCGAGCAGGGAGGAATCAGTCGTGGAATTCGTCATACACGGCCAGGGTCGCGCGCTGCATGGCCTGCAGCGTGTAGGGAATCTGCGCCGGCGGCGTCGGCGGATGCGCCAGCAGGCGCGCCGCGGCGGCGTGCAGCGCCGCCGGATCGAAGGCCGGCACCGCGCCCTCGGGCTGCAGCTGCGCCAGCAGTTCGCCGGCGCCGCCGTGCGCCCAGCCCAGCACCGGCCGCCCCACCGCCAGCGCCTCGACCACGGTGCGGCCGAACGCTTCGGGCTTGCGCGACAGCTGCAGCACCAGGTCGCTGGCGGCATAGGCCTCGGCGATGCGCGCGGTCGGCGCGGTGAACGCGACCGCCTCGGCGATGCCCAGCGCGGCGGCCTGCGCTTCCAGCTCCTGCATGTAGGCCGCGCGCCCGGCCTCGCGCGCGCCGGGCAGCCACAGCCGCGCGTCGCTGCCGTCGGCGCGCACTGCGGCGAGCAGGCGCAGCGCGTCGGCATGGCCCTTGAGGCGAGTGCCCCGACCGGGCAACAGCAGCAGCGGGCCGTGGCCGGCCGTGGCCGGTGCCTGGGTCGCGGCCCAGGCGCGCGCCGCAGGATCGGGCTGCGCACGGCGCGGGAACTGCGCCGGGTCGATGCCGCGCGGGATCACCCGCAGCCGCGCCGGGTCGGTCTGCGGGTAGTGGCGCAGCACGTAGTCGCGCACCGTGGCGGACACGCAGATCACCCGCTCGCCGCGGGCCATGATCGCGCTGTAGCGGCTCGGCGAATTGAGCCCGTGCACGGTGGTGACGAAGCGCGGCCGCTGCGCCGCGGGCAAGCCGCGCAGCGCGTGCCACCCCAGCCAGGCCGGCAGCCGCGAGCGCGCGTGCACGATGTCCGCCCGCTCGCGCACGAACAGGCGGCGCAGCGCCGGCACGTGGCGCAGGCTCAGCAGCGATTTGCGGCCGATGTCCAGGGCGATGTGCTCGGCGCCGGTCGCGGCCAGCGCCGGCAGCAGGCGGCCGCCAGCCGAGACCACCAGTGCGCGGTGCCCGGCCGCGACCAACGCCGCGGCGATTTCCAGGGTGGAGCGTTCGACGCCGCCGGATTCGAGCGCCGGCAGCAGTTGCACCACGGTCAGGCGGTGCATCGCGCCGGCGGTCAGTCGACCAGCACGAAGACCGCGCCGCAGTAGGGGCACTGGGCTTCGTTGCCCGGCTCGTCCTCGACCGGCAGGTACACCCGCGGGTGCGAGTTCCACAGCGCCATCTCCGGCGTCGGGCAGCTCAGCGGCAGCTCGGCGCGGTGCACGGTGTAGCGCTTCTCTGCATTGGCGGGCGCGGTGGCGGTATGGCTCATGGCGGTAGGCACGGCGGGAGGGGACAGCGAATTCTAGCAGCCCGTCCCGCGCGCGCGCCGGGGCGGGCGGCGCGCGCGCATGCGCCGCCGGCCATGACCTGGACGTGTCCTTGCGTAGCGGCTTGATGCCAAGCGATGACATCCACTATGCTCGGCGGTACGCGGCGCAAACCTGCCGCTCCGAGGTGTCCCGTGGATATAGGTGTGCGATTGATGCAGGCGCGGCGCAATGCCGGTTTCACGCTGCGCGAGCTGGCGGCCTTGCTTGGTGTGGCGCATAGCACCCTGGGTCACTGGGAGAACAATCGTTCGGTTCCCAATGCCCGGCATTTGCTGAAGATTGCCGAACTTACCGGCGTCGATGCCTACGTGCTGCTGACCGGCAAGCCGTCCAAGCTGAACCAGGGCGACCACGAAAGCCTGCCGCTGCCGGCCGGCAAGCGCCTGGCCTGAGGGCCCCGCGGCGCCGCTGGCGCCGCGTTAGATCCTGCGCAGCCGCGCGGCGGAAGCCGCCATGGCGTCAAGCCTGCGCCCGCCGAGAGCGGCTCATCCGCCTCGGACTCTAAACCGTTCATGCAACGCACGCCGACGGCGTGGACGCGGGAGGCGTCTGTGCGACGCCGCCGCGCACATCGGCATGGATTACGCCGGGGCTCGACCCGCCGTTACTTCGATCGGTCAGTTTTGACGCCTGCGCGAGGCAACCCACCCCGATCGCTGGCAAGCCCGATCGCCACATCCTGGCGCGACGGGCTGGCCCGATGCGATGGCATCCGAACACGCGCCGCAGAGAGACACCGCACGCCCGCTCGGCATGGAGTGCCGACAGCAAAACGCGCAGCCACCACGGCTGCGCGCGCATGTACATCGAACGCCCGAAGCCAGCGCTTACGGCGCGCTCTTCTCCGCTTCCAGCTGCTTGCGGATCTGCGCATCGACCGCGGCGATCGCGGTCATGTTCATCACCCGGCGCGAGGTGGCGCTGGTGGTGAGGATGTGCACCGGCTTGGAGATGCCCATCAGGATCGGGCCGATCGCCACGCCGTCGGTGAACACGCGCACCAGGTTGTAGGCGATGTTGGCCGCTTCCAGGTTCGGCAGCACGAACAGGTTGGCGCGCCCCTTCAGCGTGCTGTTGGGCATGATCTGCTTGCGCAGCGCCTCGTCCCAGGCGGTATCGCCCTGCATCTCGCCGTCGATGTTGAGCTCGGGCTTGCGCTTGAGCAGCGCCTCGCGCACCTGGCGCATCTTCAGTGCATCGCGCGAGTCGTGGCTGCCGAAGTTGGAGTGCGACAGCAGCGCGATGTTCGGCTCGATGCCGAACAGCTTCAGCCGGTATGCGGCCTGCAGCGTAGCCTCGACGATCTGCTCCACGCTCGGATCTTCCTGCACGTGCGTGTCCAGGAAGAAGAACGCGCCCTGCTGGTTGATCACCCCGGTCATCGCCGAGGTCGAACTGACCCGCGGCTCCAGCGGGATCACGCTGCGCGCGTAGCCGAGCTTCTTGTGGAAACGGCCGACCACGCCGGTCAGCAGCGCATCGGCTTCGCCGCGCGCGACCATCACCGCGGCGATCAGCGTCGGCCGCGAGCGCATCAGTTCCTTGGCCGCGGTGACGGTGACGCCGCGGCGCTCGGTCAGCGCGTGGTAGTACTGCCAGTAGTCGTTGAAGCGCGGATCGTCGTGGATGTTGGTGATCTCGAAGTCCACGCCGGCGGTGATGCGCAGGCCCAGCCGCTCGATGCGCGCCTCGATCACGTCCGGGCGGCCGATCAGGATCGGGAACGCCAGGCCTTCGTCGATCACGCTCTGCACCGCGCGCAGCACCACTTCCTCTTCGCCCTCGGCGTAGACCACGCGCTGCTTGTCGGCGCGGGCGCGGTCGTACACCGGCTTCATCATCAGGCTGGTGCGGTAGACGAACTGGCTGAGCGTGTCGCGGTAGGCGGCCATGTCGGCGATCGGGCGCGTGGCCACGCCCGAATCCATCGCCGCCTGCGCCACCGCCGAGGACAGCTCGACCAGCAGGCGCGGATCCAGCGGCCGCGGGATCAGGTAGTCGGGACCGAAGCTCGGGGTCTCGCCGCCGTAGGCCGCGCCCAGGTCGGAGGCCTCGCGCCGCGCCATCGCCGCGATCGCCTTGACGCAGGCGATCTTCATCGCCTCGTTGATGCCGGTGGCGCCGACGTCGAGCGCGCCGCGGAACAGGTACGGGAAGCACAGCACGTTGTTGATCTGGTTCGGGTAGTCCGAACGGCCGGTGCCGATGATCGCGTCCGGGCGCACCGCCTTGGCCGCCTCCGGGGTGATTTCCGGATTCGGATTGGCCAGCGCGAAGATCACCGGCTGCGGCGCCATCGTCGCCACCATTTCCGGCTTGAGGATGCCGGCGGCAGACAGGCCCAGGAAGATGTCCGCGCCCTCGACGATCTCGGCCAGGGTGCGCTTGTCGGTGTCGCGCGCGTAGCGCAGCTTGTCCGGGTCCAGGTCGGTGCGGCCGGTGTGGATCACGCCGTCGCGGTCCAGCGCCAGGATGTTCTCCGGCTTCAGCCCCAGCGACACCAGCATGTTGACGCAGGAGATGCCGGCCGCGCCCATGCCGGTGGTGGCGAGCTTGACGTCCTCGATCTTCTTGCCGGTCACCACCAGCGCGTTGAGCACCGCCGCGCCGACGATGATCGCGGTGCCGTGCTGGTCGTCGTGGAACACCGGGATGTTCATCCGCTCGCGCAGCTTGCGCTCGACCACGAAGCACTCGGGCGCCTTGATGTCTTCCAGGTTGATGCCGCCGAAGGTCGGCTCCAGGCTGGCGATGATGTCGACCAGCTTGTCCGGGTCGTTCTCGTCGATCTCGATGTCGAACACGTCGATGCCGGCGAACTTCTGGAACAGCACGCCCTTGCCTTCCATCACCGGCTTGGACGCCAGCGGGCCGATGTTGCCCAGGCCCAGCACCGCGGTGCCGTTGCTGATCACCGCGACCAGGTTGCCGCGCGCGGTCAATGCGCTGGCCTGCTGCGGATCGGCGACGATCGCCTCGCAGGCGAACGCCACGCCCGGCGAATAGGCCAGCGACAGGTCGCGCTGGGTCAGCATCGGCTTGGTCGCCGACACCTTGATCTTGCCCGGCGGCTGCTGGCGGTGATAGTCGAGGGCGGCCTGTTTGAAATCGTCGTTTGACATCGAGGCTTCTGTAGTCGAGAGGCGCGAGGACCCAGGATTCTACTCCCTGGGCCATGGCCAAGCCTGTCTTGCGGCTGTCGCCGCGCAGGCCGGGGCCGGAAACGCGAAGCGCCGGCAAGGCCGGCGCGCGCGCAGGGCGATGAAACTCAGCGGATCGCGGCAGGCTCGGCCACGACCGCCGGCAGCGCGTCTTCGCCGCCGTCCAGGGCAATGCGCAGGCGATCGCGGTCCAGCGCGTTCTCCCAGCGCGAGACCACCACGGTGGCGACCGCGTTGCCGATGAAGTTGGTCAGCGAGCGGCATTCGCTCATGAAGCGGTCCACGCCCAGGATCAGCGCCATGCCCGCCACCGGCACTTCCGGCACCACCGCCAGCGTCGCCGCCAGGGTGATGAAGCCGGCGCCGGTGACGCCCGCGGCGCCCTTGGAGCTGAGCATCGCCACCAGCAGCAGCGCGATCTGGTGACCCAGGGTCAGCTCGGTGTTGGTCGCCTGGGCGATGAACAGCGCGGCCAGGGTCATGTAGATGTTGGTGCCGTCCAGGTTGAACGAATAGCCGGTGGGCACCACCAGCCCGACCACCGACTTCTCGCAGCCGGCCTTCTCCATCTTCTCCATCAGCGACGGCAGCGCCGATTCGGACGAGGAAGTGCCCAGCACCAGCAGCAGTTCCGCCTTCAGGTAGCGGATCAGCTTGAAGATCGAGAAGCCGCACAGGCGCGCCACCGCGCCCAGGATCACCAGCACGAACAGCAGCGCGGTCACGTAAAACGAGCCCACCAGCCAGGCCAGGTTGATCAGCGACTCCACCCCGTACTTGCCGATGGTGAAGGCGATCGCGCCGAACGCGCCGAGCGGTGCGGCGCGCATCAGGATGTGCACCAGCTTGAACACCGGCGCGACCAGCGCCTCCAGCAGGTTCAGCACCGGCTTGCCGCGCTCGCCGACCATCGCCAGCGACACACCGAACAGCACCGCCACGAACAGCACCTGCAGGATGTTGTCGCCGACGAACGGGCTGAGCAGCGTCTTGGGGATGATGTCCATCAGGAAGCCGACCAGGGTCAGCTCGTGCGACTTCTCCACGTAGCTGTGCACCGCGCTCTGGTCCAGGTCGGCCGCATTGATGTTCATGCCGGCGCCGGGCTGCACCACGTGCGCGACGATCATGCCGACCACCAGCGCCAGCGTGGAGAAGAACAGGAAATACACCATCGCCTTGACGAAGACACGGCCCACCGTCTTCAGGTGGGTCATGCCGGCGATGCCGGTGACGATGGTCAGGAAGATGACCGGCGCGATGATCATCTTCACCAGCTTGATGAAGGCGTCGCCCAGCGGCTTGAGCTTCTCGGCGAAGGCCGGTTCGAAGTGGCCGAGCAGCGCGCCGAGCACGATGGCGACCACCACCTGGAAATACAGCTGCCGGTAGAACGGCACATGCCGATGCACGAGGCCGCCGGCCGGGGAAGTTGGGATATGCATGCAGAGCGCTCCGGAACGGGACGAACCGGGGACCCGACGCAGGTCCCGGAATGCTGCCTTTGTACGCGGCGCCGGCTTCTAAGCAGATAACCTATTGGTACTAGTTCCCTGTTCGCGGCGCCGTCGGCGCAGTTACAGTGTCCCGGCACGCTCACGGGAGGGAGATGCGACACGCAACGCCGGCGCCGGGCCGCGCCCCGCCGATGCTGCGTCGCGCACCGATCTGCCGCCGGCGCTGCCGGTGTCGCATGCGTATTCAGGGGCGATGCGCCGTCGCAGGATCGCAACATCGCTGTAAAGAACCGCCGGATGCGTCCGCTATTGCATGCGGGCGGCTCGTTGTTCCGACGGATGCGCCCGCACCGCGGCCGAGGGTCGGCCGCGGTCGGCAACTCGTTGCACCGCCCGCGCAAGCCCGTCCCGTTCAATCGAGTGCCGGCGCGCTTTTTTCCTCATCAAGAAGACATCACACCATGCGCCATACCCTTCTCTTCGCTGCGCTGTGCCTGACCGCCGCCGCTCCCGCCGTCGCCAGCGGCTTCGACGATTGGCCGACCAAGGTCGCCTTCAACGACGGCACCGAACTGGCCCTGACCGGCAACTACGGCTACGACTGGAACAACTTCTCCGACGACGACGCGCGCCTGGAAGACGACAATGCGTTCCGGCGCAAGGAATTCGGCGCCACGCTGAAGAAGAAGGGCGTGTACGACGCGATGGTGTACTTCGACTTCCAGTCCAAGCTGTGGCTGGACGTGTTCTTCCGTTTCGAGACCAAGGCGCTGTTCGGCAGCGACTACGGCAAGGTGCGGCTGGGCTACATCAAGGTGCCGGTCGGCCTGGAAGGCGTGACCAGCTCGCGCGCCGACAGCTTCATGGAGACCGCGCTGCCGATCCAGGCGATCTACCAGGGCCGCCGCACCGGCGTGGAGTGGACCTTCGAGCGTCCGCAGTACCTGCTGCAGGCCGGCGCGTACGGCGGCAAGGACCTGCAGGGCGACAACCCCGGCACCACCCAGGCGGTGCGCGGCGTGTGGACCCCGTTCAAGGCCGAGGGCGACGTGCTGCACCTGGGCCTGGCCTATTCGCAGGAAAACCCGCGCGGCTACCACAACGGCCTGGACGTGAGCTTCAGCCCGCGCGTGCGTCTGCGTGCGCGCCCGGAAGCCGGCCTGACCGACGTGCGCCTGGTCGACTCGGGCACCTTGGTCGATGCCGACCAGGTGCGCCGCACCGGCCTGGAAGCGATCTGGATCAAGGGTCCGTTCTCGCTGCAGGGCGAGGCGCTGCGCGCCGAGGTCACCCGCGACAACGGCCGCCCCGACTACACCGCCGACGGCCAGTACGTCTTCGCCAGCTACGTGCTGACCGGCGAGTCGCGCCCGTACAGCGCCGGCAACGTGGCCAACATCAAGCCGGCCAACGCCTACGGCGCGGTCGAGCTGCTGGCCCGCTACAGCCGCCTGGATCTGGACGACGGCAGCATCCTCGGCGGCCGTGAGCACAACTGGACCCTGGGCGCCAACTGGTACCTGACCAGCCACTTCAAGTTCCAGGCCAACTACGTGCGCGCCGATGCCGAACGCGCCGGCGTGCGCACCAAGCCGGACTCGTTCGACCTGCGTGCGCAGGTGCAGTTCTGATCGACGCGCGCTGATCGGCACGCCCTGATCGGGACGTGCTGATTCGTGCGTGCTGATCCGCACGTGCTGGTCGGCCCGATCGGCGATGCCCGATCGGGGTTGGATTCAACAGGAAACCACAACTCGGCACCGCCGGCCCTCTCCACCGGGCCGGCGGTGCCGAGCTGCGTCCGCCATCCAGCCCCAATAGCGCGATCGCATCGGCGCCACAGGTGCCGCCTGCCCGACCGATCGCCACCAGCGCGCACGCCGCTGCCGCTAAGCTGACGGCCATCGTCCGGCCGCGTCCCTCCGCATGTATTCCGCTTCGCGCTATCGCCACCTCGCCCTGCTCCTGCTCGTCGTCCTCGGCGGCATGGCGCTGGCGATGCTGTCGGCCGGGCATTTCGCCGAACAGCGCGCGCTGCGCGCCGAGAGCCGGCAGCTGCGGCAACAGCTGGACCTGTACGCGCAGACCCTGCAGCAGCGCATCGACCGCTATCGCACCCTGCCGCAGGTGCTGGCGCTGGATCCGGAACTGCGCGACGCGCTGACCCGGCCGCTGGACCCGGCCACGCACCAGCGGCTGAACCTGAAGCTGGAGCGCGCCAACGACGTCACCCGCTCCTCGACGCTGACCCTGATCGGCGCCGACGGCGTCGCCGTGGCCGCCAGCAACTGGCGCCTGGCCAGCAGCAACGTCGGCGCCGACTACAGCTTCCGCCCCTACGTGAAGCAGGCGCTGGCGCAGGGCAGCGGGCGTTTCTACGGCATCGGCATGACCACCGGCGTGCCCGGCTATTTCCTGTCGCAGGCGATCCGCGACGAGGCCGGGCGCACCCTCGGCGTGATCGTGATCAAGATCGAGCTGGCCGCGCTGGAGCGCGAGTGGCTGCGCGTGCCCGACGTGGTGCTGGTCAGCGACCGCCACGGCGTGGTGTTCCTGTCCAGCCGCGACGCCTGGCGCTACCGCCAGCTGCAGCCGCTGAGCGCGCGCGAACGCGAGGAACTGCTGGCCACCCGCCAGTACGCCCGGCAGGCGCTGCTGCCGGCGCAGCGTCGCAGCCTGGACACGCTGGACGACGGCGGTCAGGTGATGCGCGTCGATGCGCCCGCGCAACGCGCGCCGCTGCTGTGGCAGAGCATGGCGCTGCCGGAGAGCGGCTGGCGCCTGCACCTGCTGCACGACATCGGCGGCAGCCGCGCCGCCGGCCGCGCCGCCGCGCTGGCCGCGGCCGGCATCTGGCTGGCGCTGGTGTTCCTGGGCTTGCTGTTCCAGCAGCGCCAGCGCCTGGCGCGGTTGCGCCAGCGCAGCCGGCGCGAACTGGAATCGCTGCTGCAACAGCACGCGCAGGAGCTGCGCACCGCGCAGGACGGCATCGTGCAGGCCGCGCAGCAGGCCGACACCGGCCTCAGCCGCAGCCTGGAGCACCTGCCGCAGGGCGTGGTGATCATCGATGCGCAGCTGTGCCTGGTGGCGTGGAATTCGCGCTACCTGGAGATCTTCCGCTTCCCGCCGGAGCTGATCCGCATCGGCCGCCCGATCGAGGACGTGTTCCGCTACAACGCGCGCCGCGGCCTGCTCGGTCCCGGCCCGGTGGAGGCGGCGATCCAGCGTCGCCTCGATCACCTGCGCAGCGGCCGCCCGCACATGCGCGAGAGCGAGAAGGACGACGGCACCGTGCTGGAGATCCGCGGCAACCCGCTGCCCGACGGCGGCTTCGTCACCAGCTATGCCGACATCACCAGCTACAAGAACGCCGCGCGTGAACTGCGCTCGTTGGCCGATGCGCTCGAACACCGCGTCGCCGAACGCACCCGCGACCTGGCCGACGCCAAGCGCGAGGCCGAGAATGCCAACCGCTACAAGACCCGCTTCGTCGCCTCGGCGGTGCACGATCTGCTGCAACCGCTCAACGCCGCGCGCATGTTCGTCTCGGCGCTGCGCGGCAAGCTGCACGACGACGACGCGCGGCAGATCGCCGACCATGTCGACAACGCGCTGGTCGCGCAGGACGCGATCCTCAACAGTCTGCTGGACATCTCGCGGCTGGAAGCGGGCACGCTGAAGACGCAGGTGCGCGATTTCGCGCTGGGGCCGCTGCTGCAGGCCCTGGCGCACGAGTTCGGCATCGTCGCGCAGGACCGCGGCCTGCGCCTGGACTACGTGCCGACCCGCGCCACGGTGCGCAGCGACGAGACCCTGCTGCGGCGCATCCTGCAGAACTTCCTGTCCAACGCCATCCGCTACACCCCGCGCGGACGCGTGCTGCTGGGCTGCCGCCGCGACGGCGCACGCCTGCGCATCGAAGTCCACGACCAGGGCCCGGGCATCCCCGAAGCGCTGCAGCAGGAGATCTTCGAAGAGTTCCGCCGCCTCGGCGACGGCGTCGCCCATGACCGCGGCGCCGGCCTCGGCCTGGCGATCGTGGAGCGCATTGGCCGCCTGCTCGGCCACCGCATCGGCCTGCGTTCGCAGCTCGGCCGCGGCAGCGTGTTCGCGGTCACCGTGGCGCTGGGCGACGCCACCGCCGCGGCGCAGGCGCAGCCGCCGACCGCGGTGGCCAGCGACAACGGCGACGACCCGATCCTGCACGGCTGCCGGGTGTGGTGCATCGACGACGAGCCGCGCGTGTGCGAGGCCAGCCGCATGCTGCTGGAACGCTGGGCGTGCCGGGTGGAACTGGCCGCCGGCCCGGAGGAGGCGCTGGCCGCGGCGCAACCGGCACAGGCGCCGGAGCTGGTGCTGCTGGACGTGCGCATGGGCGCGCGCGACGGCCCGGCCCTGTTCGCGCAACTGTGCGAGCGCTGGAACGCCGAGCCGCGGGTGATCCTGGTCACCGCCGAAGCCGATCCGGCGCTGCGCGCGCTGGCCCAGGAACGCGGCTGGGGCTTCCTGGCCAAGCCGGTGCGCGCGCCGGCGCTACGCGCACTGATGACGCAGATGCTGCTGCGCCGCGGTTGAGCGCTCTATCACCGGAGCAATAGCCCCTCTCCCCCCGGGAGAGAGGTTGGGGTGAGGGTCCGGCGCGAAGCGACTCGCGGAGTTGGGTGCACGAGGCTGCGCCCGTACCCTCATCCGCCCCTGCGGGGCACCTTCCCCCAAAAAGGGGGCCATGGTCCCGAGGGGAGAAGGAAACAGCCGCGGTGCGCCTTAGCCCCTCTCCCACCGGGAGAGGGGTTGGGGTGAGGGTCCGGCGCGAAGCGACTCGCGGAGTTGGGGCACGCGAGGCTGCGCCCGTACCCTCATCCGCCCCTGCGGGGCACCTTCTCCCGGTGGGAGAAGGAAACAGCCGCGGTGCGCCTAGCCCCTCTCCCCCCGGGAGAGGGGTTGGGGTGAGGGTCCGGCGCGAAGCGGCTCGCTGAGTTGGGTACGCGAGGCTGCGCCCGCACCCTCATCCGCCCCTTCGGGGCACCTTCCCCCGAAAAGGGGGCCATGGTCCCGAGGGGAGAAGGAACAGCCTTAGCCCCTCTCCCACCGGGAGAGGGGTTGGGGTGAGGGTCCGGCGCGCAGCGACTCGTGGAGTTGGGTACGCGAGGCTTCGCCCGTACCCTCATCCGCCCCTGCGGGGCACCTTCTCCCGGTGGGAGAAGGGAAAGGGAACAGCCGCGCGTGCTTAGTCCCACCGATGCCCGGCCCCTTTCACCACTCGCGCGGTGCGATCAGTTCCTCGGCGTCGGCGTCATCGAAGCCGTAGGTCTTGGCGATGTACAGGAAATCCACGCCGATGTTGTCGCGCGCGGCGGTCTCGATTTCGCTGTCGTGCGCCTCGAATTCCAGCGCCAGCGCGTTGAATTCCTCGGTGGCGGCGTGGGTGAGCCGGTACAGCGCGGGCAGATCCTTCGGCGCCTGCGCCTCGATCGCCTCGCACAGCCGCAGCAGGATCTTCTGGCCCTTGCCGACCAGGAAGGAGGGGAAGTAGTCGTCGTCCAGCATTTCCTGCAGGAACGGGTAGTACGTGATCTGCTCGTTGCTAAGGGGCATGGTCGGGGGATCCTTTCCGCCCGCAGGAAGCGCGGGCGCCAGTGCATAGCATCGCGTATCCGGGCGCGGCGGAAAATGCTCCCGGCACAGCCGGCGGCTGGCGGGCCGCGCCGGCGGTCAGGCCTCGCCTTCCGGCTCCAGCGCCTTGACCAGCACCGCGGCCTGGGTCCGGCTGTGGCATTCGAGCTTTTTCAGGATCGCCGTCACATGCACCTTCACCGTGTTCTCGGCCAGGCCCAGCTCGTACGCGATCTGCTTGTTGAGCAGGCCGTCGGCCAGGCACAGCAGCACGCGGAACTGCTGCGGGGTCAGCTGCGCCAGGCGCGCGGCCAGTTGCGCGTCGGCCTCCGAGCGCGCCGCGGTCAGCGGCGGGAACCAGGTGCCGCCGTCGAGGACCGCCGCCACCGCGATGCCGATGGTCTCGGCCGGCGAGGACTTGGGGATGAAGCCGGCCGCGCCGAACTGCTGGGCGCGGCGGATCACCCGCGGGTGGTCGTTGGAGGAGATCACCACCACCGGCACCTCCGGGTGCTCGCCACGCACGTGCAGCAGCGCCGAAAAGCCGCGCGCCCCGGGCATCGCCAGATCCAGCAGGACCAGGTCGGCATCGGGCAGCGCGGCCAGCGCGGCATCCAGCGTGGCGGCGCTGGCCGCCTCGGTCACCAATGCGCGCGGCAAGGCCTGGCGCAGCGCGTGCAGCACCGCGGCGCGGAACAGGGGATGGTCGTCGGCGACCAGGATCTTCGGCGTGTCCATGGCGACAGTCTGGCACGCGCGGCGGCGGCGTATCGCCACGCCGGGGACGCCGCCGTCGGCGCAATGTCCGTGGCCGGGCCGGCAGACCAGTCGAGTCGTGCGGCGCCGGCTGGCATCCCGCCGCCCCAATTTCCCTCCTGCGCGACTGCCCAGGGAAAACGGACGCCGCCGTCCAGCGTGCCACGGGTGTGGCAGGATGCGCGCGAACACCGAGCACCGGCGCCATTCAAGTGCCACCGCCCTCGGCCGATAGCGTGGCGTGATCCGACCTTTTTCGACCTTCCTGCGAAGCGCGCGCGCGGCCATGCGCCGCTGCGCGTTGCTGGCGGCGTTGTCGATGCCGGGACTGGCCGTGGCCGCGACGGCGGCCAGCGACAGCGATGATCCCGAGCTGCCGAGCAGCCTGGAGCATTTCGGCCTGGACGAGGGCCTGTCGCAACTCTCGATCAACGCGCTGCAGAGCGACGACCAGGGATTCCTGTGGATCGCCACGCAGGAGGGCCTCAACCGCTTCGACGGCCATCTGTTCCGCACCTACCGGCACGAACTCGGCCCCAGCGAACGGCAGAGCCTGCTCAGCAGCAGCATCGACAGCCTCGCCTTCGAAGCCCGCGGCACCCGATTGTGGCTGGGCACCAACGACGCCGGCCTGGAAGTGATCGAGCTGGCCAGCTGGCGGCGGCATCGGTTGAGCACCGCCGAAGGCCTGTCGCACAACCGGGTCACGAACATCCTGATCGATCCGCAGGGCGGCGCCTGGCTGGGGACCGAGCAAGGCATCGACCGCGTCGATGCGGCGGTGCGGCGGGTGTCGCCACTGGGCGGCGATGCGCCGGTGGTGGGCCTGACCTGGATGCCCGACGGCAAGCGCGCCGTGGCGCTGGACCGGCACTGCCGGCTGTGGCTGCTCAGCGCGAGCGCGCGCCAGGCGCTGCCGGCGCCGCCGGGCATCGACGAATGCGTGGCGCTGCAGTCCGGGCCCGACGGCCTGTGGCTGGCCTCGGCCAGCGCCGGGCTGTTCAAGCTCGACGCGCAGGGCGGCGTGCTCGCGCACTGGAGCACCGAGCAGCTGCTGACCGACCACGGCGATCTCAGCGCACTGATCCGCCTGGCCGACGGGCGGGTGCTGGTCGGCTCCAGCAACGCCACGGTGACCCAGCTGGACACCGACGCGACGCCGCGGCGACTGCACTTCGACGCGCCGCCGCGCAGCGCCATCAACGGCTTCTACCAGGACGGCAACGGCACCTGGTGGATCGGCACCTACACCGCCGGGCTGTACCGGGTGCGGCCGTTGTCGGCGGTGATCCGCAACGACGAGGAAGGCCTCAGCGACGTCCATGCCTGGCCCAGCTCCAGCGTGCGCAGCCTCTGGCGCGACGGCACGCGCATGCTGATCGGCACCGACCAGGGGCTGATGCTGCGCGACCGCGACCGTGCGCCGTGGCGAGTCCCGGCGCCGCTGGCCGCGCGCGCGGTACGCGCCATCGAGCGCGATACCCACGGCTGGTGGCTGGGAACCCGCCACGGGCTCTGGCGGCTGAGCGACAGCGGTACGCTCACGCGCGTGAACGGGCTGGCCGATGCGCACGTGAACGACCTGCTGCGCGAAGGCGACACGCTGTGGGTCGCCACCCGCCGTGGACTGACCCGGGTGGTCGACGGCCGCGTGCAGGACGATCCGCGCTGGGCGCCGCTGGCCGGGCGCACACTGGCCCGGCTGTACCGCGACGCCCAGGGCACGCTGTGGATCGGCGGCAACGATTGCGGCCTGTGGCGCATGCGCGGCGATCGCGCGGCCGAGCCCTACCGGCCCGGCGGCGCCGGCCTGTACCCGTCGGTGTGGTCGCTGTACGAAAAGGACGGCGTCCTGTGGGTGGGCACCTTCACCGGCGGGCTGTACCGGGTCGACCTGAAGCACGACGTCGCGGTGCGCTACACCGACCGCGAAGGCCTCAGCAGCAACGTGATCTACACCATCCTGCCCGATCCGCAGGGACGGCTCTGGCTGAGCACCAACAACGGCCTGAGCGTGCTCGATCCGGCGACCCGCATCGTGCAGAGCCTGGGCCGCCGCGACGGCCTGCAGAACCAGGAATACAACAGCGGCCGCGGCTATCGCGACAGCCGCGGCCTGCTGTATTTCGGCGGCACGCAAGGCGTGGACGTGGTCGATCCGCGACGGCTGCCGCTGCGCAGTCCGCCGGCGCGCGCGGTGCTGACCGACCTGCACGTGCTCGACGCCGGCGAAGCTCGCCACGGCGGCACGCGGCAGACCGAGACCGACGTGGTGTATGCGCGCGACATCACGCTGGACCATCGCGACAACGTGTTCACCGTGGGCATGACCGCGATCGACTTCACCGCGCCGGGCACCGCGCGCCTGCGCTACCGGGTGGACGGCCTGCACAAGGGCTGGGTCTATCCGCAGACCGCGCACAGCGAGTTCTCGGTCAGCCATCTGCCGCCGGACCGCTACGTCCTGCAGGTGCAGGCGGCCGGGCGCGACGGCCAGTTCGGCCCCTCGCGCACGCTGCAGATCGAAGTGCGGCCGCCGCCGTGGCGGCATCCGCTGGCCTATGCCGGCTACGCGCTGCTGGGCCTGCTGCTGCTCGGCCTGACCGCGCAACGCGTGCGCCGCACGGTCAACCGCGAGCGCGACATGGTCGAGCTGCTGAACCTCACCGTCGCCGAGCGCACGCGCCAGCTCGAGCGCGCCAACCAGAAGCTGTCGCAGAGCAATACGCAGCTGGAAGCGGCCACCCGCCTGGATCCGCTGACCCAGGTCTCCAACCGCCGCGAACTGCAGGATTGGCTGGCGCGCGAGTGTCCGGCGCTGCGCGCCGAGCTGGACGCGGGCAGCAGTACCGACGCGCTGTATTTCTTCATGATCGACGTCGACAACTTCAAGCGCATCAACGACGACTATGGCCACCAGGCCGGCGATACCGCGCTGGTGCAGTGCGCCGACAGCCTGCGCGCCCTGTGCAGAATCCGCGACCTGCTGGTGCGCTGGGGCGGCGAGGAATTCCTGCTGGTCACCCGGCTGCCGCGCGATGCCGCCGCCGAGGCGCTCGCCGAACGCCTGCGCGCGGCGGTGGCCGCGCAGCATTTCGTGCTGGAGCAGCGCGACCTGGCACTGACCTGCTCGATCGGCTTCGCGCCATGGCCGTTGGTGGCGGCGTGGCCGGCGCTGGGCGATTGGGAACAGAGCGTGGGCCTGGCCGACCGCTGCCTGTATGCGGCCAAGGGCGCCGGCAAGAACGCCTGGGTCGGGGTGGTCGCCGGCGCGGCGCCGGACCGGCCGCGGGTGCAGGCCTTGCTGGCCGGCGGCCCTCCCGAGCAGCTCGGCGACAGCGTGCGCATCCTGCACTCCACCGCGCAGCCGCCACGCTTCGCGCGTTGAGCGGCGGCCGCCGACGCCTCAGCGCGCAGGCGGCTTGCGGCGCATGCTGCTGCGCCAGGCATCCAGGAACTGGCGGCGCTTGAGCGCGTCCAGGTACACCAGCAAGCCCGGCCCCAACGCGATCGGGCGGAACGCCGGTGTGGCGGCCGGCAGCGCGGCGCGCGGGGCGCCGGGCACCGCCAGGATCGGCTTGAGCCGCGCCTCGCGCGACAGCACCTGCTGGCCGCGCGGCGACAGCAGGTAGTCGAGGAACCGGCGCGCCTCGGCCGCGTGCGGCGTATCGCGCGGGATGACCGCAGTGCGCAGCGCGACCAGGGTGTAGTCCTCCGGCTGCACGATCGCCAGCGGCGCGCCGGCGTCGATCCGCGCCTGCGCATAGGAACCGAGCACGTTGTAGGCCAACAGCAGTTCGCCGCGGCTGACCCGGTCCAGCAGCACGCCGGTGCGCTCTTCCAGCACCACCTGGTTGTCGCCCAGCGCCGCCAGCAAGGCGCCGGCCATGCTGCCGATCTGCCCGTCCTGGGTCGCGAACAGATAGCCCACGCCGCTGCGCTCCACGTCGTAGGTGCCGATCCTGCCGCGCAGCGGCATGCCCGGCGCGCGCAGCAGCTCCAGCAGCTGGCGGCGCGTACGCGGCACCTGCGCCGCCGGCAGTCGCGCCTTGTTGTAGACGATCGCCACCGGCTCGTAGCTGATCCCGAACGCCTCGTGCCGCCATTGCGCCCACGCCGGCAGCGCCTCGGTCTGCGGCGAGCGGTGCGCGAGCGCATGGCCGTCGTTCACCAGCTTGGTCTGCAGGTCCATGCTGGCGCTGATCAGCAGGTCGGCGCAGCGTGCGCCGGGCCGCGGGTGCAGGTAGCGCTGGTACATGTCCCAGGCGATCACGTCCTGGTACACGACTTCGCTGCGCGGATGCAGCCGCTGGTAGTCGCCGATCACCGCGGCGAACACCTCGATGTCGGTGGAGCCCTGGATGCACAGTTGCGCCTCGGGCGCGCCCTGCGCCGGGAAGCGACGCACGTCGCCGGGCGCGGCGACAGCGGCATGGGCCAGCACGCAGCCCAGCAGCAGCGCAGCGGTGCGCAACGCGCGGAGCACGGTCATGGATGCAACCTCGGCAGGCGCAGGCTGGCGATCAGGCCGCCGCCGACACGGTTGGACAGATCGATGCGTCCGCCGTGACTGTCGACCACGCGCTTGACGATCGCCAGGCCGAGCCCGGCGCCGCCGGCGGCCGCGCCTTCGCCGCGCGCGAAGCGCTCGAACACGCGCTCGGCATCGGCGGCGGCGATGCCCGGGCCGTGGTCGGCCACGGTCACCACGCAATCGCGCGCCTCGCAGGTCAGCGCCACCTGCAATGCGCCGTCGCCGCCGTACTTGCAGGCGTTGTCGATCAGGTTCTTGATCGCCTCGCGCAGCAGCAGCGCATCGCCGCGCACCAGCGCCGCCTCGCTGGCGACGGCCAGTTGCACGCGCGGACGCGGCTGCGACTGCGGCAGCGCCTCGTGCAGGGCCTGGTGCACCACTTCGGCCAGGTCGACGCTGGCGTAGCGCTGCAGGTTGGAGCGATGGATCACGCTGGCGTCGCTGAGCAACTGGTTGAGCAGCCGGCTCATGTGCGTGGCGTTGCGCTCGATCGCCTCCAGGCTGCGACGCATGTCGCGCGGATCCTCCTCGTCCAGCGCCAGCTGCGCCTGCGCGCGCAGCGCCGCCAGCGGCGTGCGCATCTGGTGCGCGGCCTCGGCCATGAACGCGCGCAGGGTCTCGTTGCTGCTGGACAGGCGCGCCATGAAGCGGTTCAAGGCCGCCACCATCTGGTGCATTTCCTGCGGCGCGGCCACCGCCAGCGGCTTGAGTTCGGACGGCTCGCGCCGCGACAGGTCGCGCTCGATCCGCTGCAGCGGGCGCAATGCGCGATACACGCCCAGCCACACCAGCGCCAGCGACAGCAGCGACAGCAGCGCGATCGCGACCAGTGCGCGCAGCACCACATCCTGCGCCAGCGCCTCGCGCGCGCGACGGGTCTGCCCGACCTGCACCCACACCTCGTCCTGCGCGGCGGCCGACGAGACCCGCCGCGCCACCACCGCGAAGCGCACCCGTTCGCCGCTGTAGAACGCGTCGAACAATCGCGGCGCGGCACTGGCGCGCGGCAGCGACGGCGCCTTCGGCAGATCGCCGTAGCCGGTGATGGTGCGTCCGCGCGCATCGAACACGCGGTAGAACACCCGGTCCTCCGGCGCCATCGCCAGCAGGTCCAGCGCCGCGTACGGCAGGTCCACCTGCCACTGCCCGTCCGCCAGCGCCACCGAATCGACGATCGACAGCGCCGAGGACACCAGCAGATGGTCGTAGGAGCGGTTGGCCGCGCGCTGGCCGTAGTCGCGCGCGAAGAAGAACAGCGCCACCGCGCCGAGCAGCGACAGCGCTCCCAGGTACAGCAGCAGCGTGCGCCGGATCGACGGCGCCGGCAGCGCGGCTTCAGCCATCGCCAGGCGCATCCTGCGATGGCGCCGACGGCGTTTCCGCATCCGCTGCTTCCAGCTTGTAGCCGACCCCGCGCACGGTGACGATGCGCAGCGGCGCGCTGGCCAGCTTCTTGCGCAGGCGCCCGACGTACAGCTCGATCGCGTTCGGCCCGGCCTCGTCGTCGAAGCCGAACAGGCCGTTGCCGATCTCATCCTTGCCGACCACCTGGCCGAGCCGTCCGATCAGGATCTCCAGCAGGCGGTATTCGCGATTGGGCAGTTCGATCGGCGCACCGTCCAGGCTGACGCTGTGCGCGGCGTTGTCGAAGGCGAAACCGCCCAGCTGCACCACCTCGCTGGCGTTGCCGCGGTTGCGCCGCAGCAGCACCCGGCAGCGCGCCTCGAACTCGCGGAAATCGAACGGCTTGCCGAGGTAATCGTCGGCACCCACGTCCAGCGCCTGCACCCGATCCTCGATGCCGTCGCGCGCGGTCAGCATCAGCACCGGCGTGGTGTCGCCGCGCTCGCGCAACCCGGCCAGCACGCGCAACCCGTCCAGCCCCGGCAGACCGATGTCCAGCACCACCAGATCGAAACGCTGGTAGCGCAGCACGCTGGCCGCCCCCAACCCGTCGCTCTGCCAATCCACCGCATGCCCGCTGCGGCGCATGCGCCGCACGATCGCATCGGCCAGATCGGCGTTGTCCTCGACCAGTAAAAGGCGCATTGGGATTCGAGATTGGGGATTGGGGATTCGCAAACGCGATTCGGCCGGCGGATGCTAACCCGCCAACGGCAAAGGCGACAGCGACGCAACGCGCTTTTGCGAATCCCCAATCCCCAATCCCGGCCCCACTGACAGGTCGATGACAGCTACGCCGCACTAGGCTGCAGCCACGCTGGCCCGCGGCCTTCCGCTGCAGGCTACCGACTCATCGACGCGCTGCGCGCACCTGGGAGGGTACGTGGACCTGAAGAAACTGAGCCTGTGCGGCGCTTGCGCCTGCGCCCTGCTGTCCCTGCCCGCATTGGCGCGGGCCGCCGATGGCGACGACGACGGCCCGGTCACCGCCGAACTCGGCGGCCGCCTGCACTGGGACTTCGCCCAGTTCGACAACGACGGCCGCGGCACGCCCAATCCCGACGACACCGAGATCCGCCGCCTGTGGCTCGACGTCTCCGGCAAGTTCTTCGGCTTCGGCTACAAGGTCGAAGGCGATTTTGCGGGGCTGCAGGACGATTTCAACAGCAAGGGCATCGAGGCCAAGGACGTCTACCTCACCCGCAAGTTCGAGGCCGGCACGCTGAGCGTCGGCCAGTTCAAGCAGTACTTCTCGCTGGACGACCGCACCGGCTCCAACTTCGGCCAGTTCCTGGAGCGCAGCGGCGCGGCCAGCACGCTGGCGCCGCTGTACCGCAAGGCGGTGTCGTGGCAGGCGGCCGGCAAGGACTACACCTGGGCCGCCAGCGTCTACAGCCTGGAGAGCATCGACGTCTCCAACATCAAGGGCGATGCGTTCGGCGGCCGCGGCACCTGGGCGCCGGGCGCGCGCGACGGCGACGTGCTGCACCTGGGCCTGTCGCTGGCGCACGAGCGCTACGACCACCCCGGCGCCAACGGCGCGCCCGCCCTGAGCATCCGCCCGCGCCCGGCCGGGCACCTGTCCGACGACAGCCGCATCACCCTGGCGCGCTTCGCCGACGGCCGCGATACCGACGTGGACAAGTGGTCGCTGGAATACGCGCAGGTGCGTGGCCCGCTGTCGTGGCAGGGCGAATTCAGCGGCGGCCTGTTCGACGACGGTGCGCAGCGTGCGCAGGTGATGTCCGCCTACGGCTTCGTCAGCTGGTTCGCCACCGGCGAATCGCGCCGCTACGACAGCAAGACCGGACGCTTCACCCGCATCGCGCAGGTCAACAACCCGCGCGGCGCATTCGAACTGGCGCTGCGCTACGACCGCATGTGGGGCACCCAGCACCTGGACGGCCAGGCGGATTTCCTCGACGCCTCCACCGCCTCGTGGACGCTGGCCGGCAACTGGTATCTCAAGCCGAACCTGCGGCTGATGCTGAACCTGATCGACAGCCGCAATCGCGACCATCTGGCGGGGGCCACGCTTGATCGCACTCGGGCGATTACTGGGCGGTTTCAGTATGACTTCTGAGTGGGGAGGCCGGGACCAGGGACCAGGGACCGGGGACCGGGGACCCGGAAAAGCGCGACATCGCGATTTGAAGCTCTACCGACTTCCGTTCTTCGGGTCCCTGGTCCCCGGCCCCCGGTCCCGCCGCCCTTTTCCGTACCACTCCAAGGAAACTCCCCCATGCTGACCGCGCTCGGTTTCGGAATGGTCCTCACCTTCATGTACCTGATCATGAGCAAGCGGCTGTCGCCGCTGGTCGCCCTGATCATCGTGCCGATTGTGTTCGCGCTGGCCGGCGGTTTCGGCACCGGCATCAACGAGATGATGCTGGAAGGGATCAAGAAGATCGCGCCGACCGGCGTGATGCTGATGTTCGCGATCCTGTACTTCGGGGTGATGATCGACGCCGGCCTGTTCGATCCGCTGGTGCGGCGCATCCTGCGCCTGGTCAAGGGCGATCCGATGAAGATCGTGGTCGGCACCGCGGTGCTGGCGCTGCTGATCTCGCTCGACGGCGACGGCTCCACCACCTACATGATCACCGTGTCGGCGATGCTGCCGCTGTACCGGCGCATCGGCATGAACGCGCTGAACATGACCTGCGTGACCATCCTCGCCGGCGGGGTGATGAACCTGACCCCGTGGGGCGGGCCGACCGCGCGCGCGGCCACCGCGCTGCACGTGGACCCGGCCGACGTGTTCGTGCCGCTGGTGCCGGCGATGGCGCTGGCGATCGCCGGCATCCTGGTGCTGGCGTGGTACCTGGGCATGCAGGAACGGCGCCGCCTCGGCGTGGCCGCGCTGCCGGGCGACAGCTGGATGGACAGCAGCGTGGCCGACGACGGCGATGCGCTGCCGACCGTGGAGGACGCCGAGGACATCAAGCGGCCGAAGCTGCTGTGGGTGAACCTGGCGCTGACCCTGGTGCTGATGGCGGCGCTGGTGATCGGCGTGCTGCCGATGCCGGTGCTGTTCATGATCGGCTTCGCGCTGGCGCTGCTGATCAACTATCCGAACCTGGCCGAGCAGCGCCGGCGCCTGGTCAACCATGCCGGCAACGTGCTGTCGGTGGTGTCGCTGATCTTCGCCGCCGGCGTGTTCACCGGCATCCTGTCCAACACCGGCATGGTCGAGGCGATGTCGCGCAGCTTCCTGGCAGTGATCCCCGACGCATGGGGGCCGTACCTGGCGGTGATCACCGCACTGGCCAGCATGCCCTTCACCTTCTTCATGTCCAACGACGCCTTCTATTTCGGCGTGCTGCCGATCCTGTCCGAAGCGGCCAGCCACTACGGCATCACTCCGGTGGAAATGGCCCGCGCCTCGCTGGCCGGACAGCCGGTGCACCTGCTCAGCCCGCTGGTGCCGTCGACCTATCTGCTGGTCGGCCTGGCCAAGGTCGACTTCGCCGACCACCAGCGTTTCACCTTGAAGTGGGCGGTGTTGGTTTCTCTGCTCCTGATGGGCGGGAGTCTGCTGTTCGCGTTGTATCCGTTGGCTGCTTGAATCTTCGGGACCCGGGACTCGGGACTCGGGACCCGAAAAAGCGCAGCGCCGCGACCTGGAACTCCACCGACTTCCGTTGTCCCAGTCCCGAGTCCCCAGTCCCGAGTCCCGCACTCCCAACCCACAGAGGTTCCAGATGACCCTAAGAATCGCCTACGTCACCAGCGGCATGGGCAGCATCGGTACCGCGATCTGCCAGAAGCTGGCCCGCAACGGGCATACCGTGGTCGCCGGCTGCGGTCCCAATTCGCCGCGCAAGGCGGCGTGGCTGCGCGAGCAGCGCGAATTGGGCTTCGACTTCATCGCCTCCGAAGGCAATGCCACCGACTGGGACTCCACTGTCGCCGCGTTCGCCAAGGTCAAGGCCGAGGTCGGCGCGATCGACGTGCTGGTCAACAACGCCGGCGGCAGCCGCGACACGCTGTTCCGGCAGATGAGCCGCGAGGACTGGCAGGCGGTGATCGCCAGCAATCTCAACTCGCTGTTCAACATCACCAAGCAGGTGGTGGACGGCATGACCACGCGCGGCTGGGGACGCATCGTCAACATCGGCGCGGTCAGCGCGCAGAAGGGCCAGATCGGTCAGATCAACTACGCCACCGCCAAGGCGGCGATGCAGGGTTTCAGCCGCGCGCTGGCGCAGGAAGTGGCCTCGCGCGGGGTCACCGTCAACACGGTGTCGCCCGGCTATATCGCCAGCGCCGCGATCAGCAGCTTCCCGCCGGACGTGCTCGACCGCCTGGCGACCTCGGTGCCGCTGCGCCGGCTCGGCAAGCCCGAGGAAGTGGCCGCGCTGTGCGGCTGGCTGACCTCCGACGAGGCCGCCTACGTCACAGGTGCCGACTATGCGGTCAATGGCGGCCTGCACATGGGCTAGTGGTGGGATCGCCAAGCGCGCGAACAGGCTTGCGTGCGTGGCAGCGTTCGTCGCGTCGAACGGCTGCGCATCGAGCGCGGCCCTCCGAACCGGCCGCACCAAGACCGGAGCGCCTTCGGCCGGGACAGGCATTGCCGGTAAAGCCGTCGCGACTGAAGTCGCTCCCACAACAACGGCATGCTGCGATCGGCAGCGCCGCAGCGGCGATCGTACCGGTGGACCGTTCGTTCCGACGGCCGCCGCTGCCGACCGCCGCAGGCGCGCCTACTTCGCCAGCAACCCCAGCAACGCCTTGGCCGCGTCCTCGGACGAGGCCGGGTTCTGGCCGGTGACCAGGGTGCCGTCCACCACCACGTGTACGCCCCAGTCGGCGCCCTTTTCGTACAGGCCGCCCAGCCGCTGGAACTCGTCCTCGATCAGGAACGGCACCACGTCGGTGAGCCCGACCGCGGCTTCTTCGCCATTGGTGAAACCGGTGACGCGGCGGCCCGCGACCAGCGGCTTGCCATCGGCCGTCGTGACCCGGCGCAGCGCGCCCGGCGCATGGCAGACGAAGCCGATCGGCTTGCCGGCGCGCTCGAACGCCTCGATCAGCGCGATCGAGGTACGGTCCTCGGCCAGATCCCACAGCGGACCATGGCCGCCGGGATAGAACACGCCGTCGTAGTCGGCCATCCGCACGTCGGCCAGCGGCCGCGTATTCGCCAACTGCTGCTGCGCCGCCGGGTCGCCCTTGAAGCGCTGCGTGGCGGCGGTCTGCGCGTCGGCGGCGTCGCTCTTCGGGTCCAGCGGCGGCTGCCCGCCCTTGGGCGAGGCCAGAGTGATCTCGGCGCCGGCCTCCTGGAACACGTAATACGGCGCGGCGAATTCCTCCAGCCAGAAGCCGGTCTTGTGGCCGGTGTCGCCGAGGCGGTCGTGCGAGGTCAGCACCATCAGGATCTTCATGCGGATGTCCTTTTTGCGGGGAACGGTGGCCGTGCGCAGGCAGGCCGGGCGCGCAGTATCGGCATGGCCGCATTCGCGGCGGGTGAGCGCGACGCGGCGGCGTTCAGGCGCCGGTGGCGTCGTCCAATTGATCCATGCGGATGCGGTTGGCGAACAGCGAGAACGCCAGCATGCCGGCCAACCCGCTCGCACGCGCCACCCAATCCGGCAGCCAGCGCGGCGGCGCCAGCACCCCGGCCTCGAACAGCGGCGCGAACGCGGCCACGTCCTCCAGCGCCATCTTGCCGGCGAACAGCCAGCGACACAGCGGCAGGCGGTCGCGCTGCAAAGCCTGGCGGAAGAACGTGTGCACCGACACCAGCCCGCGCAGGTACACGGTGTCCTTGGTGAACGCCGCGCCGCCGGTGGTGGGCACGCCGCGGAACACGCGCTGCGCCAGGGAGAAACTCTCCGCCGGCGACTGCCCGGCCGCTTCGAAATAGCGGAACACCTCGATGAAGTCGGCGCCGCCACGCGCCAGCGCGATCGCCTCGATGCGCAGGCTGATCCGCTTCATCCGCGCGATGTCGATGCTACCGGTGATCTGCTCGGCGAAGGTCGCCAGCCCTTCCTGGGTCGCGGTGACCCGCGGCGAGGACAGCGCCAGGCTCGGCAGGTGCACCTGCTCGCGGCCGTTGAGCGCGGTCAGCGAATGCACCAGCGCCTCATGGTGGAACAGCTGCGCACGGTCGTAGTCGCTGAAGGTGGCGCCGGAGCGCAGGCGAATGCGATGCGCGCCGGCCGCGGCCTTGGCCAGCAGTTCCGGATCCAGTTCCACCGCGATCACCCGCGCGCCGAAGAACGCGTCCAGATCCTGTTGCAACAGCAGGCGCAAGGCGCTGGCCGAGACCGGCACCTGCTCTTCGGCCGACAGCAGTTCGCGGTCCAGTTCCTGCGCGATACGGATGAAGTGGCCGGCGGCATCGCGCGTGCTCGGGCCATGCCCGGGCATCGAATCCTCGGGCGCGCCGAACAGCTGCGCCGAATACGTGCCCACCGCCGGCGTGCCCAGCGATTCCAGCAACGCGGCGGCCAGATCCCAGCTGTGCACCGAGGCCTGCAGATAGGCGCCGAGCGGATGCGCCAGATCGGCGGCCTGGGCGATCGCGGCCAGCTCGCGGCGCGTGTCGGCGAATTCCAGCCGCGGATACTGCACCTGCGGCAGCTGCGGCCGGCCACGCGCCACGCTGTCCAGGAACGGCGCCTGCAGCGCCGCCGGCCAGCTCGCCAGCGCGAGCAGGCGGATCCCGCGCACCGCCTTGACCAGGCGCGCATCCAGCGCGGCGTGATGGAGGATGTCGGCAGGCTGCGCGGTCATCGCGAGCGTGGCGGTGGCGGGACGCCGCGCGTCAGCGGCGCTGGTTGCGCGGCGGCGGACGCTTGCCGCCGGGCTTGCCGGAGGCCGGCCTGCCGGACCTGGCCGCATCCGCGTTCTGCGCCTGGCGCTGCGCCAGCTTGCTGGCGGCGCCGGCGACCTCCTCGCGCAGCTTCATGTAGTTGGCCAGCCGCGCCTCGTCGATCTCGCCACTCTCGATCGCCGCCTGCACCGCGCATCCCGGCTCGGCCAGGTGTGCGCAATCGTTGAAGCGGCACTGCGCCGCCAGCGCCTCGATGTCGGCGAACCCGCCCTCGGCCAGATCCTCCTCGCCAGTGGGCTTGAGCTCGCGCATGCCCGGCGTGTCGATCAGGCAGGCCCCCGACGGCAGCGGCAGCAACGCCCGATGCGTGGTGGTGTGGCGGCCGCGCGAATCGTTCTCGCGCACCGCTGCGGTGCGCATCTTCTGCACCCCGAGCAAGGTGTTGGTGAGGGTGGACTTGCCGGCGCCGGACGAGCCGACCAGCACCGCGGTGCGCCCGGCCCCCAGCCACGGCCGCAGCGCCGCCACGCTGTCCACGTCCTTGGCGTTGACGGTCAGCAACGGAATGTTCTGCGCCGCCAGTTCCTCCAGCACCGCCAATGCGTCGTCGGCGTATTCGGTGAGATCGGCCTTGGTCAGGATCACCACCGGCTCGGCGCCACCGCCGCCGACCAGCAGCAGATAGCGCTCGATGCGCCGCGGATTGAAGTCCGCATCCAGCCCGCAGACGATGAACACCGTATCGATGTTGGCCGCGATCACCTGCTGGTGATAGTGCTCCCCGGCCGCACCGCGCTTGATCGCGGTGCGCCGCGGCAGCAGCGCCACGATGCGCTTGTCGTCCTCCAGCAGCACCCAGTCGCCGACCGCCGCGCGCTCGTGGCTGGGGAAGCGCGGCCGCTGCCATTCCGGCAAGGATTCGACCTTGAACCCGGTCTCCACCGCATCGGCCACCACGTAGCCGGTGCGGTGCTGCTCGCTGACCCGCACCGGCCGTGCCAGCGGGTGCGCGGCCATCGCCGCCAGCCAGGCCGGTTCTTCCGGCATGCCGGGCCAGGGCCAGCCGATGGGGCGCAACGCGTCGAAGTCGATCTGGGGGGAAGTCATGGGCGGATTCTAGACGGTGCCGGCCCTGGCCCGGCCGTCATGTCACATTTCCGCTACCATGCCGGTTCCACGCCCCCACCGGCCAATGCAATGCCCACGCCCCCGATCAAGCCGCTCGCGATCCGCGAACGCCTGTCCGAAGTCCGCTACGAGATCCGGGGCGAACTGGCGCGGCGAGCCCGGGAGCTGGAGGCGCAGGGGCGCAAGCTGATCAAGCTCAACATCGGCAATCCCGGCGCGTTCGGGTTCCGCGCGCCGGAACACCTGCAGCGCGCGATCGCCGACGACATGGGCCGCACCGATCCCTATACCCACCAGCAGGGCCTGCCGGAGGCGCGCGAGGCGATCGCCGCGGCCTACGCGCGGCGCCAGCACCCGGACGCCCACCCGGACCGCATCTTCATCGGCAACGGCGTCAGCGAGCTGATCGACCTGTCGCTGCGCGCGCTGCTCAATCCCGGCGACGAAGTGCTGGTGCCCTCGCCCGACTACCCGCTGTGGTCGGCCGCGACCATCCTCAACGACGGCCGCCCGGTGTACTACCGCTGCGCGCCGGAGAACGGCTTCCAGCCCGATCCGGTGGAGATCGAGACGCTGGTGTCCTCGCGCACCCGCGCCATCGTGCTGATCAACCCGAACAATCCCAGCGGCGCCAGCTATTCGCGCGAGCTGCTGGAGAAGATCGTGGCGATCGCGGCTAAGCACAACCTGCTGCTGATGGTCGACGAGATCTACGACCAGGTGCTGTACGACGGCGCCGATTTCGTGCCGGTCGCGCCGCTGGCCGGCGAGCATCCGTGCATCAGCTTCGGCGGCCTGAGCAAGGTGCACCGCGCCTGCGGCTGGCGGGTGGGCTGGGCGCTGCTGTCCGGCGCCGCCGAGCGCATCACCGAATTCCGCAACGCCATGGACCTGCTCGGCGCGCTGCGCCTGTGCGCCAACGTGCCGGGCCAGTATGCGATCGACGCCGCGGTCAACGGCCCGGACACCATCTCGCCGCTGTGCGCGCCGGGCGGGCGCCTGTATGAGACCCGCCGCGCGGTGATCGAGGCCTGCGCGTCCAGCGAGCACCTGTCGCTGGTGCAGCCGGCCGGTGCGCTGTACGCGTTCCCGGCGGTGGTCGGCGCGGCCGCGCGCAGCTTCGACGATCACGATTTCGCGCTGGAACTGATGAACGACGAGGGCGTGCTGGTGGTGCCCGGTTCCAGCTTCAACGTGCCCTACCGCCACCATTTCCGGGTGACCCTGCTGCCGGAAGCGGCGGTGATGCGCGAAGTGTTCGCGCGCATCGATCGGGTGCTGGCGCGCCGCGCCGAGGCGGCGACCAAGGTGGTGCCGCTGAAGCCGCGCAGTGCGGCTGTGGGGCGGTGAATCGGGAATGGGGAATCGGGAATGCGCAAAGCGTGAGGCGGCACTGCGATTCCCGGTGCCGCTGATCCGGTCGCCTTCGTTGCCGTCCAGATGAGCCAGGCCAGCGTCGCCACGTTCCACCATGCACCGCTGCGCTACCTGGCGCTGGGCGATTCCTACACGATCGGCGAAGGTGTCGCCGAGAGCGGGCGCTGGCCGCTGCAACTGGCCGCGGCGCTGCGCCAGGACGGCCTCGCCATCGCCGATCCGCAGATCGTCGCCACCACCGGCTGGACCACCGACGAGCTCGATGCCGGCATCGACGCCGCTGCGCCGCAGGGTCCGTTCGCGCTGGTCACGCTGCTGATCGGGGTCAACAACCAGTACCGTGGGCGCCCGCTCGACGAGTACCGCGAACAGTTCGCCGCACTGCTGCAACGCGCGATCGGGTTTGCCGATGGCCAGCCGCGGCGGGTGCTGGCGGTGTCGATCCCGGACTGGGGCGTGACCCCGTTCGCGCAGCCGCCCGCGCACGATCCGGCCCGCATCGGCGCGCAGATCGATGCGTTCAATGCCGCCGCGCAGGCCTGCTGCCAGGCACGCGCGGTGCGCTTCGTCGACATCACCGCGGCCAGCCGCGATGGCGGCGGCAGCGCCGCGATGCTCGCCGCCGACGGCCTGCATCCGTCCGCAGCGATGTATGCGCGCTGGACCGCCCTGGTAGTGCCTGCGGCACGCGATGCGTTAGCCTAGCGGAGTACGACGCCCCGCTGCCAAGGACCGACATTGCGCGACGCCAGCACCATCCAGCCCATGACCCGCCCCCAGGCCCTGGCCATCGCCCGCGCCTTCCTGCCGACGCATCCGCTCGGCAACCGCTACGACTACTACTACACCCGCACCAAGCTGCGCACCGATCCGCTCTACCCCGGCGTGCTCGCAGCGCTGCGCGGCACCGACGCGCCGGTCCTGGACCTGGGCTGCGGCCTGGGCCTGCTGGCGCATGCGCTGCGCGCCGACGGCCAGCGGCAGCGCTACCACGGGGTGGACATCGATGCCGCCAAGATCCGCCGCGCGATCCGCATCGCCGCGCGCAGCGAGCTGCACGGCGCCCACTTCGAGGTGGTCGATCTCGGCCAGGCCTGGCCCGAACACGGCGGCAGCGTCGCGATCCTGGACGTGCTGCAATACCTCGACGCCGCCATGCAGGCCAACCTGATCCGCAGCGTGGCGAAGATGCTCACCCCCGGCGCCAAGCTGGTGATCCGCAGCGGCCTGGGCGACACCAGCGGCCGCGGCCGCACCAGCCGCGTCACCGACGTGCTCGCGCACCTGGCCGGCTGGATGCAGGAAGTGCCCAAGTGCTATCCGACCCGCGACAGCCTGCAAGCGCAGCTCGACGCGGCCGGACTGCGCGCCACGTTCGCGCCGCTGTACGGCAACACCCCGTTCAACAACTGGCTGATCGTGGCCGAGCCGCGCTGACGCGGCTCGCCTCGCATTCCCGTGCGGAAGGTCGCAGGACAGCGTCGCTGGAAGTCGCACGGATCGCCGCAGCCAGATCCCTGGTTACAGAAAACGCCACGCCTCGGTTGAGCGTCTGCGCTTTGCAGGGCGGCCAAGCAGCGCATTCCAAGGCCAATGCCAGCGGTTGCCGCGCTCGGCGTCTATACTGCCGCGCCGCCGCTGGCGCATCGGCAGCAACGTGCGGATCCATGGATGGACATGCAGGCCGCAGCGATGTGCAGCGCCTCCCTCTTCCAGCGACCGCGCCGATCTGCCGGGCTCGATGCGCATACCCGATCGCGGCCGTGGCACTGCGTGCCGGCGCGGCAGGCGCAGCGCATGCCCCCTATCTCTGTCCTGCGCGCAGCGGCGCCGGGACGATCCCGTACTTCCCCGGAGTCCGCATGACCTCCCCGACGCTTCCTCCCTATTCCGGCCTCGGTATCGCATCGTTCGCGGTCAGCCTGATCGCCGCCGCGCTGATGCTCGCGTTGATCGTCGTCTGTGGGGCGCTGGTGTATTCCCAGCCCGGCAGCCTGGACGAGGACACGCCGCTGGCGATGCTGCTCGGCCTGGCGCTGATGATCACCATCTTCGCCGAGCTGGCGGCCGCCGCGCTCGGCATCGGCTGTTTCTTCCAGCGCGACCGCAGGAAATTGTACGGCGTGCTCGGCCTGATCTTCGCGATCGCGACCCTGATCGGTGTCGTCGCGCTGATCGTCTTTGGCCAGCTCTACGACGGCTAGCGTCGGCAGGGCGGCGCGTTTCACGACATGCCCGAGCGGTGGACGCAAGGGTGCCGCGATCCGCCGCAACCGCGACGACCGGCGCCAGCTAGCTCGGCAGCACGCTGCGGTAGCCGCGTTCGTGCATTGCCTGCAACACGCCTTCCACGATCGCCAGGTTGTGCCCATGCGCCGCGCCCTCGTGCAGCAGCACGATCGCACCGGGCTTCAGGTCGCGCACGATACGCGCCACGGTGGCGCCGGGATCGCACTTCACCCCGTCGAAGCCGCGCGCGCTCCAGGCGACCCGGGTCAGGCCATGCGCGCGCAGCGGTGCGGCCACGAATGGATTGGTCATGCCCACCACCGAGCGATACCAGCGCGGCGCGGTGCCGGCGATGGCGCTCAGCGCCTGCTGCGCCTGGCCGATCTCGCGCGCCATGCGCCGCGGGCCCAGCGCCCAGAACCAGGCCTGCGGATGGGTGTGGCTGTGGTTGCCGATGCCGTGGCCGCGGCGCAGGATCTCGCGCACCAGTTGCGGGCGTGCGGCGGCACGTGCGCCGACCAGGAAGAAAGTGGCCTTGGCCTGGTGGCGGTCGAGCAGGTCCAGCAGCGCCGCGGTGTCGTCGGAGGGGCCGTCGTCGATGGTCAGCCACACCTGCGGCGCACTGCCGGGCAGGCGGCTGAGCACCGGGGCGTACAGCCGGGCCCGCGGCAGGAACACCGGCAGCACGAACGCGGCGTGCGAGGCCAGCAGCGCCGGCAGCCCGATCCGCCAGCCCCAGCCCCACCACAGCCAGGCCACCAGGGCCTGCGAGGCCAGCGCCCAGGCCAGCCAGCGGTAGGGGTGGCGGGGGATGCGATGCAGCGTTTCCGGAACTGTCATGCCCCATGATGCCATGCGGCGTAGAATGGACGGTCCGACTCAGCGACCGAAATCACTGCCATGTCCCTCGATCCCGCCCTGCGTTCCCGCATCGAAACGTTGCTCAGTTCCAATCGCGTCGTGCTGTTCATGAAAGGCCAGCCGAGCATGCCGCAGTGCGGCTTTTCCGCCAAGGCGGTGGGCGCGCTGAACGAGCTGGGCGTCGACTTCGCCCACGTCAACGTGCTCGCCGACCAGGACATCCGCGAAGGCATCAAGGCCTACGGCGACTGGCCGACGATCCCGCAGCTGTACGTGGACGGCGAACTGGTCGGCGGCAGCGACATCATCCTGCAGATGGCCGGCAGCGGCGAGCTGAGCGAATTGCTCGGCGTGCAGGCGCCGGACCGCACCCCGCCGTCGATCACCATCACCGACGCCGCCGCCGAGATGCTGCGCGGCGCGCTGGCCGACGCCCCGGGCGCGACCCTGGCGCTGGCGATCGATGCGCAGTTCCAGCCGAACTTCCAGCTGGCCCCGACGGATCCCAACGCCATCGCCGCCGAGTCTAACGGCCTGCGCGTGCAGTTCGACCTGGCCAGCGCGCGCCGCGCCGAAGGCATCACCATCGATTGGGTCGACGACCTGCGCGGCCGCGGCCTGGCGATCGACAACCCGAACGCGCCCAAGCCGGTGCAGGAACTGAGCGTACGCGACGCCGACGACCAGGTCCGCGCCGGCAGCCTGATCCTGGTCGACGTGCGCCCGCCGGAAGAGCGCGCGCTCGCCTCGGTCAACGTGCCGTTCCGCACCCTGGACGGCGACCAGCGCGCGCAGCTGGAAGCGCTGCCGAAGGACACCGCGCTGGCGTTCCTGTGCCACCACGGCGGGCGCAGCGCGCAGGCCGCCGAGCAGTTCCGTGCGCTCGGCTTCACCCGCGTGCACAACGTGGTCGGCGGCATCGACGCCTGGGCCGACCAGGTCGACAGCGGCGTGGCCAAGTACTGAACCGGCCACGCGGCGCGACACGGCAGCATGCGGCGGGCGATCGAAGGGTCGCCCGCTTTTTTTGCGACAGCGCGTCGCTCTTCAGGGGACACCGACACATGACACGCACACTGCGTTGCACCGCGGCCCTCGTCGCCCTGGCCGCCTTCTCCGCCGGCGCCGCGCCCACCCCGGCGCCGCCCGCGCCGCCGCCGTCGGTGATCTACGTCGCGCCGGTGGGCGAAGGCGAGACCGTGATGAGCTATGTGCCGGTGCGCAATGCGCCGTCCGACGAGGCCGAGCTGGCGAAGTGGCGCGGGCTGAAGACGCCGATGCGGGTGTTCGACGATGGGAAGCAGGACGGCGTGGCGACGCCGCTGGGCTTCTCGATCGACGACAACACCATGTGCGGCGGCGACCTGCGCGTGCGCCTGAAGACCGCGCACGGCCCGGTCCTCGACCACGCCGCGCTGCTGGCCTCGTTCGATCTCAATCCCGGCCAGCGCTTCATCCGCAGCACCCCCGACGCGGCCCAGCGACGCGCGCTGCTGCAGGTCGTCGGCAACGATCCGTCGGTGCGCAAGCGCCTGCCTGCCGCGCCGCTGAAGCGCCTGTTGGCGCATCTCGCCACCCCATCCAGCGGCGACACGCCGACGCTGACGGTGATCGCCGACGCCAAGCGCCCAGGCCACGAGGTCGCGCTGGTCACCGCCAGCGTCCACGACGCTGCGCCGGCCTCGGCAGGGGACTCGCCCTACCTGACCTCGATGCTGGCGGTGCTGGAACGCAGCGACGCCGGCTGGCGGCTGCGCAAGAGCCTCGCCGACTACGGCTGCGACGATTGCGAGGGCCGCAAGGACGACTACGCGCCGTTGCAGTTCGCCGACATCGACGCCGACGGCAACGTCGACTTCCTGATCCAGCATTCCGGCTACGAAACCTACGGTTTCTGGCTGCTGCACCTGGTCGATGGCCAATGGCGCATCGACGACCTGGTCGGCGGCTGCTGAGCGCCTTCGGCCGCGCAAACGTTCGGCGCTGCACTGTAGGAGCGGCTTCAGCCGCGACAGGTTCTACCCGAAGAGTCTGTCGCGGCTGAAGCCGCTCCTACAAAAGTGTTGCCACGGCGCGCCGCTCAACCGGCGAAACCGCCCTCGTCCAGGAAGCGCTGTTCTTCCTGCGTCGTCTCCCGCCCCAACGCCGCATTGCGATGCGGGAAGCGGCCGAAGCGCTGGATGATGTCCTCGTGCCGCATGGCCCACTGCAGGCTGTCGGCATCGCCCAGCGCACTGAACAGCTCCACCGCCTCGCGCTGCAGCGCCGGGTCCTCGGCGTGCTCGTACGGCAGGTAGAAGAACATGCGCAGTTCCGGCTCCACCTGCCGGTCGTAGCCGGCCGCCAGCGCGCGGTGCGCGCAGCGCCGCGCCAGGCCATCGGTGGCATAGGCATGCGCGCTGCCGCGGAAGGCGTTGCGCGGCACCTGGTCGAGCAACAGCAGCAGCGCCAGTGCGCCCTCGGCGCTGTCCAGCCACGCCGCGTGCTCGCCGCGCGCCGCGGCATGGTGCGCGTCGAGCAGATGCTGGCGCACGTTCGCGTCGAACGACTCGTTGGCGGCGAACCAGCGTTCGCGGCCGGCACTGCGCCAGAACTCCACAACGTCGCGGGGCGTGGTTTCGGTCATCGCACTTCCATCGGTCGGCAATCGGCTTCTATACCCGATCCGGCGTCACCACGCGGTGCAGTGCGCAGATCCGGCATCCGTCACGCGCCTGCACTTGGCAAGCGCGCCGGCTCGGGCTAGCGTGCGCAGGCGGCTCCACGCCCGCATCCAATCATCCGGGGAAAAATCTGATGCGTCATCTGCTGCTCGCCTGCCTGGGCGTGGCGCTGTGCGGCCCTGCCGCGGCGGCCTCGCGCTTCGTCGAAGACCCCTACCCCAGCACCTACCGGCCGCTGGCGTCCACGCCGGTGCTGATCGAACACGCCACCGTGCTCACCGGCACCGGCGAGCGCCTGGACGATGCCGACGTGCTGCTGCAGGACGGCCGCGTGCAGGCCGTGGGCCGCGCGCTGGCCGCGCCGGCCAACGTCACCCGCATCGACGGCCACGGCAAGTGGGTCACGCCCGGCATCATCGACGTGCACTCGCACCTGGGCGTGTACGCCAGCCCCGGCGTCAACGCGCACAGCGACGGCAACGAGATGACCGCGCCGGTGACGCCCAACGTCTGGGCCGAGCATTCGGTGTGGCCGCAGGACCCGGGCTTCGGCACCGCGCTGGCCGGCGGCGTCACTGCGCTGCAGGTGCTGCCGGGGTCGGCCAACCTGGTCGGCGGCCGCGGCGTGACCCTGAAGAACGTGTCCGCCACCACCTACCAGGCGATGAAGTTCCCCGGCGCGCCGTGGGGCCTGAAGATGGCCTGCGGCGAGAACCCCAAGCGCGTGTACGGCGAGAAGGGCGGCCCGGCCACGCGCATGGGCAACGTCGCCGGTTACCGTGCCGCGTTCATCGACGCCAGCGAATACCTGCGCAAGAACGCGCCGAAGAAGAAGGCGCCGGAGAAGCGCCACTGGTGGAGCCGCGGCGCCGGCGACAACGACAGCTCCGGCGACAGCGGCGGCAAGCGCGACCTGAAGCTGGACACCCTGGCCGGCGCGATCAACGGCGACATCCGCGTGCACATCCACTGCTACCGCGCCGACGAGATGACCACCATGCTCG
Organism: Xanthomonas sp. WHRI 7945; assembly: GCF_035026585.1. Lineage (NCBI taxonomy): Bacteria > Pseudomonadati > Pseudomonadota > Gammaproteobacteria > Lysobacterales > Lysobacteraceae > Xanthomonas > Xanthomonas sp. WHRI 7945. Next base: position 86,728 of record NZ_JAYIQP010000004.1, on the reverse strand, counting down.
ACCTGGCCAAGGAATTCGGCTTCAAGGTCGCCGCCTTCCATCACGGCGTGGAGGCCTACAAGGTCGCCGACCGGCTGGCCCAGGAAAACGTCTGCGGCGCGCTGTGGGCGGACTGGTGGGGCTTCAAGATGGAGGCCTTCGACGGCATCCAGGAAAACATCGCGCTGGTCGACCGCCCCGCCAACGGCTGCGCGATCGTGCATTCGGATTCGGAGGAAGGCATCCAGCGGCTCAACCAGGAAGCGGCCAAGGCGATGGCCGCCGGCCGCCGCGCCGGCATCGCCATCCCGCCCGAGCGCGCGATCCGCTGGCTGACCAGCAACCCCGCCAAGGCGCTGGGCATCGACAAGCAGACCGGCGCGCTGGAGCCCGGCAAGATGGCCGACGTGGTGGTGTGGAACGGCAACCCGTTCAGTTCCTACGCGCTGGCCGAGAAGGTGTACATCGACGGCGCGCAGGTCTACGACCGCGCCGACCGCCGCCTGCAACCCACATCCGACTTCATGCTCGGCCAGGAGGCTGCCCCATGAGCCGCACCCTTCCGCATCCGCGCCGCCTGGCGCAACGCCTGGCCGTCGCCGCCTGCCTGGTGCTGGGCACCGCGCCGGCCTTCGCCCAGGACGTGCTGATCCGCGGCGCCACCGTGCACACCGCCAGCGCGCGCGGCACGCTGCAGAACGCCGACGTGCTGGTCCAGGGCGGCACCATCCGCGCGGTCGGCAGCGGCCTGGCGGCACCGGCCGGGGTGACCGTGGTCGAGGCCAAGGGCCGTCCGCTGACCCCGGCGCTGTTCGGCGGCATCACCGAGATCGGCATCGAGGAAGTGTCCGGCGAATCGTCCACCGTGGACAGCGCCGTGACCCTGCCGCGCGACCAGCCGATGCGCCCGGAGTTCGACGTGACCCTGGCCTACAACCCCGAGTCGGTACTGATCCCGGTCGCGCGCGTGGAGGGCATCGGCTTCACCGCGCTCGGCGCCAACAGCGGCGGCGCCTTCATCGCCGGCCAGGGCGCGGTGATGCGCCTGGACGGCGGCGCCGACCCGATCGGCCCGCGCGCGCTGTACGTGCGCCTGGGCAGCGACGCGCTGGAACTGAGCGGCAAGTCGCGCGCGGCGCAATGGATGCTGCTCGACCAGTTGGTGAGCGAAGCGCGCGGACGCATGCCGGCGGACTCGCCGCACGCGCTGCTGACCCCGGCCGGCCGCGCCGTGCTGGCCAGGTACCTGGCCGGCCAGGGCCGCATCGTGGTGGCGGTGAATCGTGCCGCCGACATCCGCCAGCTGCTGCGCTGGGCGCAGCGCGAGAAGGTGCGCATCGCCATCGCCGGCGGCGACGAGGCGTGGAAGCTGGCGCCGCAGCTGGCCGCGGCGCAGGTGCCGGTGTTCGTCAACGCACTGGACGACCTGCCGGCCAGCTTCGACCAAATCGGCGCCACCCTGGAGAACGCCGCGCGCCTGCACGCGGCCGGCGTCGCAGTGAGCTTCACCCAGGGCGGCGACGGCTCGCACAACGCGCGCAAGCAGCGCCAGCTGGCCGGCAACGCGGTGGCCCATGGCCTGCCCTGGGACGACGGCCTGGCCGGCCTGACCCGGGTGCCGGCCGAGGCGCTGGGCGTGGGCGACAGGCTGGGCAGCATCGCCCCCGGCAAGCTCGCCGACCTGGTGCTGTGGGAAGGCGATCCGCTGGACGTGGCCCACTACGCCGAGCAGGTCTGGCTGGGCGGCCGCGCGCTACCGATGCGCTCGCGCCAGACCGAACTGCGCGACCGTTACCTGCGCCAGGCCGGGCCGATGCCGCGCGCGTACACGCAATAGTTTTTCGAAACACGTCGATCCGCCCCACGAAGGCGCTGCCACACCCCGGCAGCGCCTTCTTGCTGGAGCGCCTCCGTCGCGATGCGCGCAGGAACGGTGACCGGGCCCCGACACTTCGCGCCACGCGCAAGGCGCAAGTGACGCGTTAGCAGCTGTATCCGGCGCCCCGGACCGTCGCTCGCGGCAGCCGCCGCTACTGTGAGTCCTGCGCTCAGTTGGTCGCGCTGATCCTGGCCCAGCCGTTGCCGCGCACCACTTCGAACCCGGCTTCCACCGCATGCAAGTACAGCGCGTCGCTGTAGCGGCCGTCCAGCGCGCGGTTGGCCTGCAGCCAGTCGTGGACGAGCTTGACGTCGAAGAAGCTGGCTTCTTCGGCGTGCTGGTCTACCAGGAACGAAAGTTCGGCATTCAATTTAGAACAACGCCTAAGGGCGATCCCCAAGCAGGGGCGATAATTTCACCCTCGCTTACGCGAAATTTTTTTCATATTGTCTGGGCAAATGATTTCCGCCCAGTGAGCCCCGTCAAATCGCAGTACCTGATCGCTGCCAATGGACCATAGATAATTTCCACACGTCCGAAGGCGACAACCCTCCAATTTTTTCACGCCGGGGATGGCGAGTTTTTTCACCCGATCGTTATCTATGACACCTATTCCTTCGAACCCGGAAACATAAAGTACATCTCGAAAGTAAACAGCCCCCCATAGATCCTCCCCGATTTCATCATTCTGGATAACTTTCCAACAATCTTTGGATCCGACCAATACCACTCCATTTTCGCCACATGCGATGTACTTGTCCTGATCGAACGCCCCCACCTCATTCAGATCGACGTTCGTGGGACTAGCGCATTGTCTCCAGAGCGAGCCATCAAAAAACCATATCTCGCCGGCATTGCCAACGGCATGAATGTCACTTCTGGAATGGCCCGCCATGGACTCCAGGCTTATGCCATCTTTTTTGCCGGTATAGAGCAACCCTTGGTCCATGTGCGCCCATACTCCATTGCTTCGACGATACAACTGCCGGTTATAGCCACAGGCGTGCAGCTCCCCGTCGATAACGGCAATCTTATTCATATAACCTAATTTCTCGCCACCAGTCCCTGCGTCAGCGATCAACTCAAAGGAGGTGCCCCCCCGTTTGATCTCAACCACTTCTCCGCGCTTTCCGAGAATCCACCATGCTCGATACTCGCCATGTATCAAATAGGTGATTGAGCGGCTGTCAAAGTCGAATTTTTGCTGCCCCCACTGTCCGTCGAGGGTCGTATAGAACGTGGTGTACTCCGTGTCCTCGCCTTTGAGTGCATATGGAAAGGCTACTAGGCCCAGGAGTCCCTTGGTGGGAGTGAATCCATCAATGAAATAATGCGTGGATGATGTCATGGTTGCTACTTATCCAAATGTGACTCTGGCAATTGTTGGGAAGTTTTCCGGGATCCTGTATTCGGCGCTGTCAGCACGCAGGCTCCTGGCATCGCTGATGCTGGGGCCTTTCGGAGGAACCGTCGATCTATTGGTCCGCTGGTGATAAGCATCCAACTGGGACCGTGTACATTTCGGGCTGCATCGTAATACATGTTGCGTCGTGCGGATGGGAGACACGCCAGGTCAACTGCACCTGAAGCGCGTCTGTGTCGATCAGCAGGGTGTCGATCACCGCCTGTACCGTCTCATGGCCGCTTTTTTTCAGAAAGAAGGTCACCGACACATCCATTTCGGGGATGCGAAAGCCCACGCGCTTCTGGGGCGTGAGGTTGAGCAGCGGTTGTCGGAATCCTGCCGCAGAAACGGGAAGCAGCCGGCCAACCAGGCATCGTCGTAAGTACCGGCGAAGCGAGCACGTTGCGGCCAGCTGCGGCCAGTTGTGCATTGCGTCCAGTTCCACCGCTGGCGAGACGCGCGCTTGGGCGTTGTCTACGCAGGCGTCCGCCTCCGTCGCCGCGCGCGCCGCATCCGCGATTGCATCCCGATGCGACATGTCCGGCGCAGGCGACACGCCGGCGAGGCCGCGGGTAAGCTGGCGCGATTTCCGCTGTGGGAACGTACGATGACCCTGCGCTGGTATTTCGATTTCGTCTCGCCGTTTTCCTATCTGCACTGGCACAAGCTCAAGGCGCTGCCCGAGTTCGCTCAGATCGAACCGGTGCCGATCGTGTTCGGCGCGGTGTTGCAGCATCTGCACACGCGCGGGCCCGCGGAGATCGCGCACAAACGCAGCTTCACCTATCAGTTCGTGCAGTGGCAGGCGCAGCACGAGGGCGTGCCGCTGCGCTTTCCGCCGGCGCATCCGTTCAATCCGCTGGCGGCGCTGCGGCTGTGCATCGCCGCTGGCAGCACGCCGCAGGCGATCGATGCGATCTTCGACTGGCTGTGGCGCGACGGCCGTGCCGGCGACGATGCGGCGGCGCTGGCCCCGCTGGCGCTGGCCTTGGGCATCGCCGATGCGCCGGCCGCACTGGCCGATCCGCAGGTCAAGGCGCAGTTGCGCGGCAATACCGAGCGGGCGATCGCCGCCGGCGTGTTCGGCGTACCGACGCTGCAGATCGGCGATACTTTGTTGTGGGGCAACGATGCGCACCCGCTGATGCAGGCGCTGCTGGCCGATCCGCAGTTGCTGCAGCGCGGCGAAATGGCGCGGCTGGCGGCGCTGCCCGTCGGCGTGCAGCGCGGCGCCTGACCCGGCCGCGACGCCGCCCGGCGTCTGCGCTACCCTAGCCGGCAGTGACCAAGCGCGATGCCGGAGGGGGCCAGATGCGTATCGGGATCGTGGTGGACTCCGCCTGCGACTTGCCGCAGGACTACATCGCAGACAACAACATCGTGTTGCTGCCGATCAGCGTGCGTATCGGCGAGGCATTGCTGGCCGACCATCGCGACGAGGAAGCCACGCTGAGCTTCCTGCATGCGCACGTGGCCGAGCACGGCGCCGAGGCGGAAACCATTCCGTTCAGCGTCGCGCAGATCCGCGAGCTGTTCCTGAGCCGGCTGGTGATCGACTACGACCATGTGTTCTGCATGACCATCACCAAGACCCGCAGTCCGATCCACCAGCATGCGCTGCAGGCCAGCTTCGCCATCCTCAACGACTACAAGCCGATCCGCCAGGCCGCCGGGCACACCTCGCCGTTCGCGCTGCGGGTGATCGACACGCAGAACCTGTTCGCCGCGCAGGCGGTGACCGCGGTGGAAGCGGTGCGGCTGCGCGCGGCCGGGGCCAGCGTGCAGGCGATCCGCGAACGGCTGGAGGAATTGGCCGGCAACGTGCACGGCTACATGATCACCCGCGATCTGTATTACATGCGCGCCCGCGCGCGCAGCAAGGGCGACCGCAGCGTCGGCCTGCTCAGCGCCGCGCTCGGCACCGCGCTGGACATCAAGCCGGTGCTGCACGGCTATCGCGGCGAGACCGCGCCGGTGGCCAAGATCAAGGGCTTCGACGCGGCGGTGCAGAAACTGTTCGAATTCGTCGGCAAGCGCGTCGCCGCAGGGCTGATGACGCCGACGCTGTGCCTGAGCTACGGCGGCGAGCTGAGCGAGCTGCGCGCCCTGCCCGGCTACGCGGCGTTGCGCCAGGCCTGCGAAACGCATGCGGTGGAGGTGCTGGAAAGCGTGATGAGCCTGACCGGCATGGTCAACGTCGGCAAGGGCGCAATCACCCTGGGCTTCGCCGACGCGCCGCATACGTTCGCCTAGCGCTGCGAGCGGGTCCTTTGTTGTAGGAGCGGCTTCAGCCGCGACAAGGTGCCGATCGCACCTGTCGCGGCTGAAGCCGCTCCTACAACGGCTCCGGCGTAGACGGCCCACTCACGACGCCGCCTGCTAGGCTGCGCCGCACGCTCCACAGAGGAACCACCATGGCCGTGACCTATTCGATCAGCCTGCCCGACCCCGCCCGCGCGCGCGGCAGCGAACCTACGCTCAGCTTCAGCGCCAACGGCGCCGACGCCTTCGCCGAGCAGCTGCAGCAGGCATTGAGCAGCCCGGCCTGGTTCGAGCGCTGGCGTGCGCTGCAGCCGGAACCGGACGAGGTTGATCCCGCGCTGGGCGTCGTCGACCCGGCGGCCACGGTCAGCGGCAAGCAGGACGACCTGCGCATCGACCTGGTCGCCACCACCAGCATTTCCGGCGACATCCTCAAGCAGCGCATGCGCCTGCTCGCCGGCAGCGGCTGGGAACTGCGCAACGTGCGTTGAGCGTATCGTCGCCGCGAGCCCGCGACGACGTGGATCGGCTAGAGCAGCCTTGGTGCAGCCGATGGCACCTGTGGGAACGACTTCGGTCGCGACGGACCTTGCTGGAGAAGTCCGTCGCGGCTGAAGCCGCTCCTACAGTGCTTGGCCGACTGCAATGAGCATCTAAGGCACCACGCTCCCTGCCGCTGTGCCCGCCGCGCGCCGCGGCCAGCGCCATTTCAGGTTCACCGCCAGCGTGCCGAGCACGATCAGCGCCAGGCCCAGCCATTGCACCGGCACCAGCCGGTGGCCGTACAGCAGGTAGTCCAGCAGCAGCGTGACCAGTGGGTACACGAACGCCACGATTGCGATCGTCGCCACGTGCAGGTGCCGGTAGGACGAATAGAACAACACGTAGACGATGCCGCTGTGGATCACACCCAGGCCGGCCAGCCACAGCCAGTGCATGCCCGGATGCAGTGCGCTGCCGCTGGAAAATCCCACCAGCAGCAGCGTGCCCACCCAGCACTGCACCGTCACCACCGCCAGCGGCCGTTCGCGGCTGATGCGCCGCGACATCAGCAGCGACGCACCGCACAGCAGCGCCGCCAGCAGGGTCAGCGCGATGCCGAGCAGGTAGCTACGATCGGCGGTCTGCCAGAGCCGCGCCGGGTCCGCCGAGCAGGCCACGCCGACGAACGCCAGCAGCGTCCAACCCAGATCGGAACGGCGCGTGCGCTCGCCCTGCAGCAACGCCGCCAGCAGCAGCATCACGAACGGGAACACGTGATAGACCATCGTCGCCACGCCGATCGACGAGCGCGCCATGCCGGCGAACAGCGCCACCCAGTTCAGCACCAGCAGCACGCCGCTGATCGCCGCGTCGCGCAGCAGCTCGCGTTCGCGCCACAGTCCGCGCAATTGGCCGCCGAGCAGGCCGCAGACGGTGAGGAACAGCGCGCCGAACAGGCAGCGGTAGAACACCGCGGTCACCGGGTCCTGGCCGCTCTCGTGCACGAACACGCCGACCGAGCCGATCAGCACTTCCGCCAGCAGCAACTGCCACAGCGCGCGCCGCGCGGCGCCAGCGGGAATGGCCACGGCCGCGCTCACAGCGCGATCGTCCCGTGCAGGTACTGCACCGCGCTGCCGCGCACATAGACGTGCTGCGCCTCGACCCGGCAACCGAGTTCGCCGCCGCGCGCCGACGCCTGCAGCGCGCTCAGCTGCGACTTGCCCAGCCGCTGCGCCCACAGCGGCGCCAGCGCGGCGTGGATGGAGCCGGTCACCGGATCTTCGGCGCCGCCATTGGCAGGCCAGAAATAGCGCGACACGAAATCGTGGCTGCTGCCGGGTGCGGTCACCGCTACGTCGCGCGGCGCCAGCGCCAGCATCCGCGCCAGGTCCGGCACCACGTCGCGCACCTGGCGTTCGTCTGCGTACACCGCGATGTACGCCTGGCCGTTGACGTAGACCGCCTGCGGTGCGATCGACAGCGCCTCGTGCAAAGCCTGCGGTGCCGCCGCCAGCGCCGCCGGCGCCTGATTCGGAAAGCGCATCTCGAACGTGCCGTCGGCCACCCTTTCCACGCCGAGTTCACCGACCGCGGCCGCGCGCAAGCGCAGCGGAAACGGTGCCAGTTGCTGGCTGGCGATCACGAACGCGCTGGCCAGCGTCGCATGGCCGCAGAAACCGACTTCCTTCAGCGGCGAGAACCAGCGGATCGCGAACACGCCGTCTGCATCGCGCACGAAGAACGCGGTCTCCGACAGGTTGTTCTCGCTGGCGATAGCCTGCATCAGCGCGTCGGGCAGCCACGCCTGCAGCGGCACCACCGCGGCCGGATTGCCCTTGAAGCGGACCGTGGTGAAGGCATCGACGACGAACAGGGACAACGGCATGACCGACCTCGCGACGGGAGAGATGCCGGACGCGATGGCCGGCATGGACCCAGTCTGCAATGCGGCGCGCGACCATGACAGATTCAGTTACGCTGTAAATGGACCGATACAGATGAGGCGCCCGCATGCTCTTGTACGAATCGCTCGCCACGCAGCTGCGCCAGCAGATCGAGCGCGGCACGCTGCGCACCGGCGAGCGCCTGCCGTCGATCCGGCAACTGGCCGCCAGCCACGGCATCAGCACCGCCACCGCGGTGCAGGCCTGCCTGCAGCTGGAACGCGAAGGGCGGGTGCAGGCACGGCCACGTTCGGGCTACTTCGTGCGCGCCGCGGCGCAGCCGTTGCCGCCGCTGCCGGTGACGGCGCGGCGGCGCACGCCGGGCATGGTCGACAACCCGGCGCTGCAGGGCGTGCTGGACATGCTCGCGCGCTCGGACCTGGTGCCGCTGCACACCGCCACGCCGGCGCCGGCGCTGCTGCCGGGCGCGCAACTGGCGGCCGCGCTGTCGCGGCAGCTGCGCCGCCACCGCGGCGTCGCGCTCGACTATGCGCCGCCGCAAGGCCACGCCGCGCTGCGCCGACAGATCGCACAGCGCTACGCGCACTGCGCGACCACGGTGGCGGCGGACGAAGTGGTGGTGACCGCCGGCGCGATGGAAGCGATCAGCCTGGCGCTGCGCACGCTGACCGCGCCCGGCGACGTGGTGCTGGTGGAAACGCCGACCTACCACGGCATCCTGCAGGCGGTGGCGGCGCTGCGGCTGAAGGTGCTGGAAGTGCCCACCCGCGCCGGCCACGGCATCGACGCCGCGCGCCTGGACGCGCTGCTGCAGCGCACGCCCGCGCGCGCGGCGGTGCTGGTGCCCAACTTCAACAATCCGCTCGGCAGCCTGACCCCGGACAGCGCCAAGCGCGCCCTGCTCGACAGCTGCGCGCGCCACGGCACCGTGGTGATCGAGGACGACATCTACGGCGAGCTGGACTGGTCCGGGCAACGGCCGCGTCCGCTGCGCCATTTCGACACGCACGGCAACGTGATCACCTGCGGCTCGTTTTCCAAGGTGCTGGCGCCGGGCCTGCGCGTGGGCTGGCTGCTCGGCGGCGAATGGACCGATGCGCTGGTCCGCGCCAAGTACTTCTCCACCGTCGGCGGCGCCAGCCTGCCGCAGCTGGCGCTGGCCGATTACCTGGCGCAGCACGACCTGGAACGGCACCTGCGCAAGCTGCGCCGCACCCTCGCCGACAACGGCCAGCGCCTGCGCGAGGCGATCGTGCGGCACTGGCCGGCCGGCACCAGGGTCGGCGATCCCGCCGGCGGGCTGTCGCTCTGGCTGCAACTGGCCGACGGCGGCAGCGGCCAAGCCTTGTTCGAGGCCGCGTTGGCTGCAGGCATCGGCACTTCGCCCGGGCACCTGTATTCCAGCCGCGGCGACTACGCCGACCACCTGCGCCTGACCTGCGGCCAACCGTGGAGCGAGACCCTGGAAAGCGCGATGCGGCGGCTGGGCAAGCTGGCCGCGCGGCTGCCGCGCTGAGCGGTTGGGCGCGGCCGCGCCAGGCGATCGGATGCAGCGCTGCACGATGCCCGCTGCACGATGCGGAAACTCGCGCCGGAGGGTCGAAGGCAGTCCATCAAAGTCCGCAATCGCGTCCAACGCTGAGTTGGCGCCCGCGTCGGCGGCCGCAGCTGGTCCGCCATGGGCCTTGAACACCAGGGCGTTCCTTGATCCGGGTGTTTTGGCAGTGCGCTGTCGTGGCCGCGGGCCACCAGCCTGGCGCTGGCCGCGGCCGCGGCCGCGGCCGGCGGCACGGTGGCCGTGACCGACGCCGCCGTGTTGCAGCATCCGAACCTGTGCCAGCGATGCCGGGTGACCTCGGAGTAGCCCTCGCGACTGAAGCCGCCCATCGTCGGTCAACAGGTGGGAGCAGGCGCTCTGACCTCGTCCTCGACCAAACTGGCCCTACTTACACCGCCGCCGCGCCGATCGCCAACGCCGCGCAGGCGCCGAACAAGGTGCAGGCGAGCATGGCCAGCGCGCTGAGCGGGCTGCGCCAGCGCTGCCGCGGGCACGACGATACGGGTTTGCGGCAAGCGAGCATGGCGCGGCTCCAGTCCGGGAAGACCCGATGGCGAAGGCCGAGGAATCTAGCCGCACGCCGTCTCAACCGGCGCGACCGCGATCGCACAACCGCGCATTGGACGACGCCCCGCGCATTTGTTTACGAGCGACGCCGGCACACGCGCGGAATCGCCATGCAACTGCCACCGCACCGTCATCGTGCAGCAGCGATCGCGATGACCCGGTGGCGATGGGAGCTGGCCGGTTCCGCAATGCCAGCGGCACACCTCCACGGCACCCAAAGCGGCTCCCTGTCTACTCACAGGCGACGTAATGTTGTGGAAGCGACTTCAGTCGCGACGGGCCTTACCGGTAGCGCCCGTCGCGACTGAAGCCGCTCCCACAATAATGCCCCTGCATGCATCCCGACATCGCTTCCAATGCGGAGGCACGCTGCGCCACCGCATGCAACCACCGGCGCCCGGCATGACCGGTACGCCGCCGCATCGCGCACGTCAGCCCTGCAGCGCGCGCGCGTGGTGGGCGATGTGCTCGCCAATGAAGCTGCCGATGAAGTAGTAGCTGTGGTCGTACCCAGGCTGCACGCGCACGGTCAGCGGATAGCCGGCGGCGTCGGCCGCGGCCTGCAGCAGCTGCGGCTGCAATTGCTTGTCGAGAAACTCGTCGCCGCCGCCCTGGTCGATCAGCAGCGGCAGGCGCTCGGTGGCGGTGCCGATCAGCGCGGTGGCGTCGTAGGCCTTCCAGCTGGCGCGATCCTCGCCCAGGTAGGCGGCGAACGCCTTCTCGCCCCACGGCACCTGCGACGGCGCCACGATCGGCGAGAACGCCGACACGCTGCGATAGCGGCCCGGATTCTTCAGCGCGATCACCAGCGCGCCGTGGCCGCCCATCGAGTGGCCGCTGATCGCGCGCGCGCCGGTGGTGCGGAAGTTGGCTTCGATCAGCGCGGGCAGTTCCTGCACCACGTAGTCGTACATGCGGTAGTGCCTGGCCCACGGCTCGCGGGTGGCATTGACGTAGAACCCGGCGCCCTTGCCCAGGTCGTAGCCCTCGGCATCGGCGACGTCGTCGCCGCGCGGGCTGGTGTCCGGCGCGACCAGGATCACCCCGTGCTCGGCGGCGTAGCGCTGCGCGCCGGCCTTGGTGATGAAATTCTGCTCGGTGCAGGTGAGCCCGCTGAGCCAGTACAGCACCGGCAGCGCGGTGTGCTCGGCCTGCGGCGGCAGGTACACGGCCACGTTCATCGTGCAGCCGAGCACGGTCGATTGATGGCGATAGACGTCCTGCCAGCCGCCGCAGCAGGCATGGTGTTCGATGCGTTCCATTGGATGGATCCCGGATTGGGGGATGCGGCCGGGCAGACCCCGGCCGCATCCGAAAGACACTGCCGCAGCGCGCCGCCAGGGCGGCACGCCGCAGGCAGCGGGCGTTATTGCAGCACGCCGTTCTTGCGCGCGACGTGGGTGGAGATCGCATCCATCAGCGCCGGCGACAGGCAGTCGTAAGGCTCCAGTTTCAGCTCGCGCAGCCGGCTGCGCACGCCGTCCATCGCTTCCGGGCGGGTGCCGCTCTCGATGATCGAGGACACGAACGCCGCGAAACCCGGCGCCGACCAGCCCTGCTGCGGCGACAGCTCGGTATGCACGAAGTCCAGGCCGTAGAACGGGTGCTCGGTGTTCTCGATGCGGCCATACAGGTGCACGCCGCAGCCGGTGCAGGCATGGCGGCGGATCGTCGCGCTCTCGTCGACGACCTTCAACTTCTCCTCGTGCGCGGTGACCTTGACCTTGTCGCGGCCCACCACCGCCACCACCGAGAAGGTCGCCCCCTTCGGCTTCCAGCACTTGGTGCAGCCGCAGGCGTGGTTGTGCGCGGTCTGCGCTCCCACGTCCACGGTCACCTTGTCGCTGGCGCAGTGGCATTCCAGGGTGCCGCCCTGGAAATTCTCTGCGCCTGCGCGCACACCACCGTCCACCGACGGATGAATCGTTACGGTACTCATCATGCCCCTCCCGGGTTTGTCGCGTACCTGCATGCGCGGAATCGGCCGCGCGCCGGACTGACCGTCAGGTCAGAAATGGATCACGGTGCGGATCGACTTGCCCTCGTGCATCAGGTGGAAGGCTTCGTTGATCTCTTCCAGCGGCATGGTGTGGGTGATGAACGGATCCAGATCGATCTCGCCATGCATCGCCTGCTCCACCATGCCCGGCAATTGGGTGCGGCCCTTGACGCCGCCGAACGCGCTGCCGCGCCATACGCGGCCGGTGACCAGCTGGAACGGACGCGTGCTGATCTCCTGGCCGGCGCCGGCCACGCCGATGATGACGCTCTCGCCCCAGCCCTTGTGGCAGCACTCCAGCGCCGAACGCATCACGTGCACGTTGCCGATGCACTCGAAGCTGAAATCCACGCCGCCATCGGTCAACTCGACGATGACTTCCTGGATCGGCTTGTCGTAGTCCTTCGGATTGATGCAGTCGGTGGCGCCCATGCTGCGCGCCAGGTCGAACTTGCCCGGATTGGTGTCGATGGCCAGGATGCGCCCGGCCTTGGCCTGTACCGCGCCCTGGATCACCGCCAGGCCGATGCCGCCCAGGCCGAACACCGCCACCGAGTCGCCCGGCTTGACCTTGGCGGTGTTGTGCACCGCGCCGATGCCGGTGGTGACGCCGCAGCCGAGCAGGCACACCTTCTCCAGCGGCGCCTCGGGGTTGACCACCGCCAGCGCGATCTCCGGCACCACGGTGTATTCGCTGAAGGTGCTGCAGCCCATGTAGTGGAAGATCGGCTGCCCGTTGTAGGAGAAGCGGGTGGTGCCGTCGGGCATCAGGCCCTTGCCCTGGGTGGCGCGCACGGCCTGGCACAGGTTGGTCTTGCCCGACAGGCAGAACTTGCACTTGCGGCATTCGGCCGTGTACAGCGGGATCACGTGGTCGCCGACCTTGACGCTGGTCACGCCCTCGCCGATCGCCTCGACGATGCCGCCGCCTTCATGGCCGAGCACCGCGGGAAAGATGCCTTCCGGATCGTCGCCGGACAGCGTGAACGCATCGGTGTGGCAGACGCCGGTGTGGGTGATGCGGACCAGCACCTCGCCCTGGCGCGGCGGCTCGACATCGATCTCCACGATCTGCAACGGCTGGCCGGCTTCGAAGGCTACGGCGGCGCGGGATTTCATGAGGTTTCTCCTGGACTAGCGGGTTGGGTCGTGGGGTTCGGGTTTACTTGAGATAGGAGCGGACCAGCATGCCCATCTCGCGCACGCGCGCGGCGCGCTGCGTCTCCGAGGCGGCGGCGTGGCCGAATTCTTCGCGGATATGCGCCTGCATCACTTCCGACATCAGGCCGTTGACCGCACCGCGGATCGCCGCGATCTGCTGCAGCACCGCAGCGCAGTCGGCGCCGCCTTCCAATGCCCGCTCCAGCGCCTCGGTCTGCCCGCGCACGCGGCGGATGCGGGCCAGGACGCGTTTCTTCTCGTGGGGCGTGTGCGGCATGCGACGGCGGTCCTGAAACTATACTGGGGGACAGTATATTCCTCCGCCCGCAAAAGAAAACGCCCGCGCGTCCCGGATCGAGCGCGCGGGCGCGCGGCGGCGTCTCGGTCGCCTGGCGCTGAATGGGCGGCGCTGCGGGGCGGAACCGATGCAGCGACGTGCCCGCCGTGGCCCTGGCGCTGTTCGCTCGGCACCAGGGCCAGGCCTGTGATCCCCCGGCAGCTGCAAAGGCCACACGGTCCGGACAGCGCGCCCGCAATGTGTCAACGCGTGTCAGCCATTGACACACAGCGGCCATGAGGCCACCGACGCCACTGCCTATCATGACCACGCGATCACGCGCCCGCCTTGCACCCTGCAGCGACGGCCCGCCCGCACCAGTTCCAGGCGGCAGCGGCCGCGTCTAGACTGGCTGAACTCCGAGCGGCCGCCCTTCAAGATCATGGACATGCACTCCTTCATTCTGGTGGTCGACGACGACCCCGATCTGCGCCGGCTCATCAGCGAGTTCCTGCAGGAGCACGGCTATCAGGTGGAGGCCGCGGAGAACGTCGCCGACATGCGCCGGCTGATGGCGATACGCCAACCGGACCTGGTGATCCTGGACGTGATGATGCCCGGCGAGGACGGCCTCAGCGCCGCCCGGCAACTGGCCAGCGAACGCGGCGCGCCGGCGGTGATCATGCTCAGCGCGCTGGGCAGCGACACCGATCGCATCATCGGCCTGGAAGTGGGCGCCGACGACTATCTGGCCAAGCCCTGCAATCCACGCGAACTGCTGGCGCGGGTGCGCGCCCTGCTGCGTCGCAGCCAGGCGGCGACGCTGCCGCCGGAAGCGCGCGGCAACGTCTACGAATTCGCCGGCTGGCGCCTGGACGTGATCCGCCGCGACCTGCGCGACCCCACCGGCATCTTCATCAACCTCTCCGACGGCGAGTTCGCGCTGCTGCGCACCTTCGTCGAACATCCGCAGCGCGTGCTCAGCCGCGACCAGCTGCTCGACTATGCGCGCGGCCGCGACACCGAGGTCTACGACCGCGCCATCGACAGCCAGATCAGCCGCCTGCGGCGCAAGATCAACGAGCGCGTGCAGACCGAACTGATCCGCACCGTGCGCAACGAAGGCTACATGCTGCTGCCGAGCGTCGCCCGGCTGTGAACGCGCCCAAGCGGGGCCGCCGCGGCATGTCGATCTTCGTGCGCACGTTCCTGCTGCTGGTGGCGGCGCTGCTGACCGCGCAGCTGATCGGCATCGCCCTGCTCGTGTTGCGCACGCCGGTCTACGAAATGCCGGTGCATCCGCCGGAAGTCATCGCGCTGCTGACGACCAAGATGCCCGCCGGCACGCAGACGTTGAAGGTGCACGACTCGGTGCACGCGCCACTGCCGGCGCCGGGGCAGATCCGCGATTCCATCGCCGAGTTCATGATGGCGAACTGGCTGGACGTGACGCCGGAACGCGTGCGTTTCTACCGTAGCAGCGACGAGAACCTGCCCAATCCGAATTTCCCGATGGACGCGCGGAAACGTATGCAGCCGCGTGACGGCCCGCCCGGCGACGAACGTTTTCTGCGCAACGGGTCGCCGCCGTTCGACGAGCACGGCCCACCGCCGGGCGTCGCGGCGCAGCCACCTGCGCAACCGCAATCGGACCGACCCATGCCCGCCGGCGCGTTCGGCGCCACGATGCGTGCGATGGGCGCGCGCTGGCGCGACCGCGGCTTCGCGCCCGCTTCTCCGCTGCTTGGCGGGTTTACCGCCGCCCTGCGCCAGCCCGATGGACGCTGGCGCCACGTGGTGTCGCCGCCGCGGCGCATCTCCACCGCATTCAAGACCCAGGTCGCCCTGTTGTTCGTCGCCGGCCTGCTGGCGATGCTGCCGCTGGCATGGTGGTTCTCGCGCGCACTGGCCGCACCGATCAAGCGCTTCGCCGAAGCCGCCGACCGCCTCGGCCGCAACCCCGATGCGCAGCCGCTGCAGCGCAGCGGCCCCAGCGAGATCGTGCAGGCCGCCGACTCGTTCAACGCGATGCAGGCGCGCCTGAACCGCCTGGTCAACGAGCGCACGCACATGGTCGCGGCGATCGCCCACGACCTGCGCACGCCGCTGGCGCGCCTGGCGTTCCGCCTGGAAGGCCTGCAGCCGCCGCTGCGCGACAAGACCATCGCCGACATCGACGAGATGAAGGCGATGATCTCCGCGGCGCTGGACTTCATCCACAACGACAGCCGCCGCGGCACCCGCGCGCCGCTGGATTTCCGCCTATTGGTGGAAAGCGTGGTCGACGACGCCAGCGACACCGGCGCGGACGTGGCCTTCGTCGCCGGACAGGCGATCACCCTCGATGGCGACCCGCTGTCGCTGCGGCGGATGGTGATGAACCTGCTCGAGAACGCGCTCAAGTACGGCAAGCGCGCGCGCCTGCAACTGCACCGCGACGGCGCCGACTGCGTGCTGTGGATCGACGACGACGGCCCCGGCATCGACCCGGCCCAGCACGAGCAACTGTTCCTGCCGTTCTTCCGCGGCGAGAACTCGCGCAACCGCGACACCGGCGGCATCGGCCTGGGCCTGTCGGTGGCGCACAGCATCGTGCTCGCCCACGGCGGCGAGATTACCCTGACCAACCGCCCCGAAGGCGGGTTGCGGGTGTGCGTGGAGTTGCCGTGTCAGGCGACGGCGGGCTGAAGCATACGCAAGTCGTCGCTTGAAGGCTTGTGGCCACTTACGTCACGCAACGGATCACAATGCCCTAGCTGTGCCGAGCTCGCTGCCTCGCCGCCCGGCCGAGCCACTGAACTTCATGCACTCTCTCTGTTTCTACGAGGCAGCCTTGATAGCATCGGCGAGCGGGCTGCAAAAGGCGTGCTTGCATGCGGAAGTTCTATTGATCACCTTCGTTTGTACGCCACGAGACATTCGCGCCCTAGTCTGCAAAAAGCAATGATGCCCTTATCAGAAAAGCAAGAATTGATAGCCAGAAGGCGGCAGTAGCGAGGCCTTGGGATATGACCGGTCTCGCCGACCCATATATCTTTCCTGCAAACAATGCTGCAAGCATTGCAAACAGAAGAGTGCGCTGCAAATTTGATTGAAATTTTGAGCTTTCGGCAAAGAAGAGCGACCAGATCATGACTGACGCCGACACGAGCGCCAGGAAGATAGAAACCCGCCGAACAAAAATCCTCACCCGCGCCCTATCGCTTTTGATGAAGACTGGAAGCAATGTCACGTTGCACCGCCTAACACTTGAGTTGAGCCGCGTCGGGGAGCAATGCAGGCTTGAGAACTGGCGATCTGAGTGGCCGCACCGGCTGGGATGACGTCCCCTCCCAAACCGCCGTTGAGTCGAGTGTGTCACATGCAGATGAAACCGGAAAAGTCCGCCGCCGAGAAGATGAGATTGCTATTCGGAACCGGTCGCCCTAGCGGCACCGCGGGAACGACTCGGCCTGAGTGAGCTAGGCGCCATCCGGGTAGTAACGGAAATGACCAGCAATCGGATAAGCAAAGAGAATATCGTCTTCGGCAGTGCCCGCACCAATGTTGTGGAGTATCAGGGGACGGTCGCCCCCTGGCACATCGCGATCCGAGACGATGCCGATGTGGGGCAGCCCGCCAGTCAGCCGCCACGTCACCAAGTCGCCGGGGCGATAGTCCGCGGCACTGTCGCTGATCGGCAGCGATGCGCCCTTGCGGGCCAGGAACCGCTCGATGTTGGGCACCCGCCGATGATCGATATTCCTGTCGGTCGATCGGCTTCCCCAAAGCTGCGGATACGCCGAGAAATTCCGACGCATGTCCTCGTGGATCAACTGCTGGAAATCGATCCCTAGATGTCTGTAGGCGCGAATGACGACGTCTGTGCAGACGCCACGATCGTTGGCGACGTCTCCGCCCGGATAGGCCATGGTGTAGTACTTGGGGTCGTAGACCTCTCCCAAGGACATTCTTTCTCGGCTGGCCGCAATGATGGTACGGACATCAGCAGGCAAGCCTGGCCGAGCCGGCGAATGGGCAGCTGAATCAGGGGAAGTTGCCGATCGTGGAGCGGGGCCCGGTCCCTCTTGCTGCGGCTTGCACGCAGTAATCGCTAGCGCAATGCAGATGCTGATACCGAAGGTTGCACGAAAGTTGGACATGGCACCTGACACCAAAATTAAACGACGCCGCAAAGCGGGTTCGTTTGAATGAATTGCTGGGCACGCCAGCATGTGGCAGAACCGCCCATGTCGCAACGTTACGACCCAAGCCGCTCCGCACGGCGGCAGGCCCCGGCATCGGCATGGACAGCCGGCTCTGGCAACATGCTCGACATCCCTATTTACGAAAGCGCATCCACGCCAGAAAGGCGATCAACGCCACGCCAAGGGCGACGTCCGCCAACCCGAAGGCGAGGTTGTACAGCGGCTGGCCGAGAAACGTCAGGTAAGCCTGCCGCAGACCACAGTTGAGACGGCAAGGCCCGATGCCGGCAGGTCGAAGAAAAAGCATGATCCAGCCGTAGCCGATGGTCGTGAGCCCAGGAGCGTTCCGAACACCAGAACAAGTCCAGAGGGTCGCCCGAGACGCAGACGTGGAGAGCGCTTCTTCATGCCGCCCGACTGCCATTGAACCGCCAAACGCGGTATCGCACCGGGCATCCACTATCGCCAGGAGGCAGAAAACCCGATGCACCGCGGCCCATGGCCGTGATCGGCGCATCCGCGAAGACACACGGCAAATGCGAGGCGGCGCTGCAACGCCGGGAATCGCCATGCGGCATCGACGGGAACACGCTACGCCGCCAGGCGCGACGATCAGTAAGCGAACTCGCGGAACACCGGATCGACGTTTTCCTGCCAGGCACCGTGGTACAGCGCCAGCTTGCGCTCGGCCGCGGTCTCGCCGGCGTGCAGGATCTCCACCAGCGGTTCCAGGAAGCGCGATTCGTCCTGGCCGTCGCCGTTCAGGCGGGCGCGGCGGCGCAGGCCGTCCAGCGCGATCTTCACCGACTCGGCGGCCAGGTCCTGCGCCGTGCCGTTGCGGAACGGCAGTTTCAGCGCCTGCCTGGGCACGCCGTCGCGCAGCGCGTGACGCTCGACCAGGCTGAAGTCCTTGACCAGGTCCCAGGCCGCATCCAGCGCCGCGTCGTCGTAGAGCAGGCCGACCCAGTACGCCGACAGCGCGCACAGGCGCCCCCACGGGCCGGCGTCGGCGCCGCGCATTTCCAGGTATTTCTTCAGCCGCACTTCCGGGAACGCGGTGGTCATGTGATCGGACCAGTCGCGCAGCGTCGGCAGCGCGCCCGGCAGCGCCGGCAGCTTGCCCTGCATGAAATCGCGGAAGCTTTGCCCGCTGGCGTCGACGTAGGTGCCGTCGCGGTAGGAGAAGTACATCGGCACGTCGAGCAGGTAGTCGACGTAGCGCTCGTAGCCGAAGCCGTCCTCGAACACGAAGTCGAGCATGCCGGTGCGGTCGGCGTCGGTGTCGGTCCAGATGTGCGAGCGGTAGCTGAGGTAGCCGTTGGGCTTGCCCTCGGTGAACGGCGAGTCGGCGAACAGCGCGGTGGCGATCGGCTGCAGCGCCAGCGACACGCGGAACTTCTTGATCATGTCCGCTTCGGTCGCGTAGTCCAGGTTGACCTGAACCGTGCAGGTGCGGGTCATCATGTCCAGGCCGAGCGCGCCGACCTTGGGCATGTAGTTCTTCATGATCTGGTAGCGGCCCTTGGGCATCCACGGCATCTCGTCGCGGCGCCACTTCGGCTGGAAGCCCATGCCGAGGAACCCCAGGCCCAGTTCGTCGGCGACCTGCTTGACCTCGTTGAGGTGACTGCCCACTTCCACGCAGGTGTCGTGGATGGTTTCCAGCGGCGCGCCCGACAGTTCCAGCTGGCCGGCCGGCTCCAGCGTCACCGAGGCGCCGTCGCGCAGCAGCGCGATGGTGCGCCCGCCTTCGAGCACCGGCTCCCAGCCGAAGCGGGTCAGGCCGTTGAGCAGGGCCTCGATGCCGCGCTCGCCGTCGAAGGTCGGCGGGCGCAGGTCGTCCAAGCGGAAGCCGAACTTCTCGTGTTCGGTGCCGATGCGCCACTGCGCTTCGGGCTTCTCGCCGGAGGCCAGCACCTCGACCAGTTCGGTGCGGTCGGTGATCGGCGTTTCGGCAACGTGGCTGGGGCTCGACAAGGGCAGGCTCGCACGGAAGATGAGGCGATGTGGGGATGGCCCGCCGACATCGCAAGGGCCGCACTATAACGTGACCGGCGCCCGGCCCACATCGCTACCGGCGGTGCTGCAGCATTCCACATCCGCCGGGTTCGCGCCGGCGCGAGTGAGACGCAGCACTGCCGGCGGCGCCACGCTCGGCTAGGCTGCAGGCCTGTTCCCCCGCCATGCAGGCCGCCGATGCGCCCCGCCCACTCCGAACTGCATCGCGCCGACCGCGCCGGCTGGCTGCGCGCCGCGGTGCTCGGCGCCAACGACGGCATCCTGTCGGTGGCCGGGCTGGTGGTCGGCGTGGCCAGCAGCGGCGCGCCCGCGCCGGCGGTGCTGGCCACCGGCATCGCCGGCCTGGTCGCCGGCGCGATGTCGATGGCCGCCGGCGAATATGTCTCGGTGCAGTCGCAGGTGGACACCGAACGCGCCGACCTGGCGATCGAGCGCCGCGAACTGCGCGAGGACCCGCACAGCGAGCTGGACGAACTCGCCGCCATCTACCGCCAGCGCGGGCTGGATGCGGCGCTGGCGCGCCGGGTCGCCGAGCAGCTGACCGCGCACGATGCGCTGGGTGCGCATGCGCGCGACGAACTGGGCATCACCGAGACCTTGCGCGCGCGGCCGCTGCAGGCCGCGCTGGCATCGGCGGCCGCGTTCTGCTGCGGTGCGGCGCTGCCGATCCTGGCCGCGATGCTGGCGCCGGCGAGCCGCCAGGTGGGAGTGACCGTCGCGGCGACGCTGCTCGGGCTGTCGCTGACCGGCGCCCTGGCGGCGCGCGCCGGCGGCGCGTCCGGGGTGCGCGGCGCGGTGCGCGTGGTGTTCTGGGGTGCGGCGGCGATGCTCGCCACCGGCGCGGTCGGCCGGCTGTTCGGCGTGCAGGTCTGATCCGACGCTTCACGGGGGGCCCGCGACCGGAGCGATCGCCTTCCTGGCGTTCCAGCGGGCCTGAGCGGCTTCGCGACGAGCACCGAACGACACGGCCATCGCAACTGTACGCGTCTTCACCAACGACATCCGCCGATCGCAACTGCGCCAACGGCAGCCCGCAGCGCGCGCCGGCCGCGGGCATGCGGCGCTACGCGCTGCTGTAGCATCGTCTTCGATGGCCGATACCCACGATCCCGAATTCCTGCTGCTTGCGCAACTGGCGACGCTGGTGGAGTGCGAACGTGCCGAAGGCTACGCCTGCATCGCCGCGCGCAGCGAACACGGCGCGCGCTCGGTCGACATCCCGCGGCCGCAGCTGGCGATCCTGCTGCAGGGCCGCAAGCAGGTGCGCACCGCGACGCAGGCGCTGGAGTTCGTGCCGGGCGATCTGTTCCTGGTGACCCGGCGCTGCCGCATCGACGTGGTCAATATTCCCGACCCGCACAGCGGCCTGTACCTGACCGCGGTGATCCCGCTGTGCGAGGAAGCGCTGAGCGCGGCGCGCACGCTGTGGAACGAGCCGCTGCCGGCGGCCGGCGAGGAACTGGCGCGGCTGCGCGCGGTCGAGTTCGGCAGCGCGCTGCTGCAGTGGCGGCAGGCGCTGCAGGATGGCCACTACACCGAAGCCAGGCTGGCGCTGGCGGCGCTGGTGGTCGCGTTCTGCCGGCGCGGCCACGGCGGATTGCTGTTGCCGCCCGCACCCAGCGTCGCCGCGCAGGTGCGCGAACTGGTCGCGGCGCAGCCGCAGCGCGCATGGCGTTCGCGCGATCTCGAGGACAGCCTGGGGCTGAGCGGTGCGACCCTGCGCCGGCACCTGGCCGGCGAAGGCACCACGCTGCGCGAGCTGATCGTCGACGCGCGCCTGGCGCATGCGATGGAACTGCTCTACACCACCCGCTGGCCGCTGAAGACGGTGGCCGCGCGCGCCGGCTACCGCTCCACCCGCAGTTTCAGCCAGCGCTTCCAGCAGCGCTATGGCCTGGATCCGGCGAGCATCGGCAACTAGGAGCCCGTTCGCGCCACGCGCAACCCACCACGCCGCGAGCGCCGCACGCAGCCGAATGAGCGAATCGCGCAGCGCCGCCCGCGCAGCATGCACGGACCGCGGCGACCGCCGCCTCCCTGCTGGAACGTCTCATGCCCGTTTTCGTATCGCGCCCACTGGCCCTGCTGGCGCTGGCCGCCGCCATGGCCGTCTCGTTGCCGCCGGCCGCCCGTGCCGCCGCGCCGGCCGCACCGGCCAGCCAGGTTCCTGGCGTCTATCGCCAGGCGATCGGGACGCTGCGCGTCACCGCGCTGTTCGACGGCACGGTGCCATTGCCGCGCGCGCAACTGTCCAATCTGGAGTCCGGCGCGATCGCGCGCCTGCTCGACCACCGCTACGTGCCCGAGACGCCGCAGGGTCTGCAGACGGCGGTCAACGCCTACCTGATCCAGGACGGCACGCACCTGACCCTGGTCGATACCGGCACCGCCGCCTGCTTCGGCCCCGGCCTGGGCCAGGTGCTGGCGAACCTGCGCGCGGCCGGCTACGCGCCGGCGCAGGTGGACGACGTGCTGCTGACCCACGCCCATCCCGACCACATGTGCGGCCTGCTCGATGCGCAGGGACAGGCCGCCTATCCCAACGCCACGGTGTGGCTGAGCGCGGCCGATGCCGCCTACTGGCTGGATCCGGCCAGCGAAGCCGGCGCACCGCAGATGCTGAAGTTCGCGTTCCCGCTGGCGCGCGCGGCGGCGGCGCCCTACCAGGCCAAGGATCGGCTGCGCCGCTTCCGGCCCGGCGACGCGCTGCCCGGCAACGCTGTAGCGCTGGACACGCACGGCCACACTCCTGGCCACGTGTCCTATCGCTTCGACGGCGGTGGCGGCAAGCAGCTGCTGGTGTGGGGCGATCTGGTGCACTACCACGCGGTGCAGTTCGCGCAGCCGCAGGCCTCCTACGAGGCCGACAGCGATCGCGCTGCGGCGATCGCCGCGCGCAAGCGGACCATGGCGCAGGCCGCCGACGGCGGCTGGTGGATCGCCGGCGCGCATCTGCCGTTCCCGGGACTGGGCCATGTGCGCCGCGACGGCGCTGCGTTCGCCTGGGTCCCCGCCGAGTTCGCGCCGCTGCCGGCGACGCCTTGAGTGCAGCCTTCTCCCGGCGGGAGAAGGAAGAACAGCCGCGGCGCGCTTGAGCCCCTCTCCCGTCGGGAGAGGGGCTGGGGTGAGGGTACGGCGCGAAGCGTCTCGCGGAGTTTGGGTACACGAGGCTTCGCCCGTACCCTCATCCGCCCCTGCGGGGCACCTTCTCCCCAGGGGAGAAGGGAGCAGCCGCTAGCCCCTCTCCCGTCGGGAGAGGGGTTGGGGTGAGGGTATGGCGCGAAGCGTCTCGCAGCGTTTGGTACACGAGGCTTCGCCCGTACCCGCATCCGCCCCTATGGGCGCCCGGCATCGCGCATGCGATGCAGCCAAAGCAGACCGCACGGCCGCGTCCGCTACTCGCGATCGATCGCAGGCAGCCCCTGCGCAGAAGACGCCGGAGGTCCGGCGCCGCCGCACTCATTCCGTAGCGGTCGGCTCCGTATCCAGCCCGAGCCAGCCGCCGACGATACCGCGCGCCTCGTCCACGCCCTGGCGGGTCTCGCCGGAGAACAACTGCACGCTGACCGTGTCGCCGAAGGAACTGGACAGGTCCTTGCGCACCTGCTGCAGCGCCTGCGCCTGCTGGCCGCGGCCGAGCTTGTCGGCCTTGGTCAGCAACGCGTGCGCCGGCAGCCCGCGCTGCACCGCGTAACCGAGCATCTGCCGGTCGTAATCCTTCAGCGGATGGCGGATGTCCATCACCACCACCAAGCCGCGCAGGGCATCGCGGGTGCGGAAATACTTGTCGATGAATGACTGCCAGTGCGCCTGCAGCTCCAGCGGCACCTTGGCGTAGCCGTAGCCGGGCAAGTCCACCAGATAGCGTTCGGGCTGGATCTGGAAGAACACCAGCTGCTGGGTGCGGCCGGGGGTCTTGGACACGCGGGCCAGCGCGTTCTGCCGGGTGAGCGCGTTCAGCGCGCTGGATTTGCCGGCGTTGGAGCGGCCGGCGAAGGCCACCTCCCAGCCCCCGTCCTCCGGCAGCTGCCGGGGGTTGTGGGCGGAAAGCAGATACTGGGCACGTTCTATTAGGAGCGACATGGCGCTAGGATCGCACGTCCGCCGGTCCGGGCGGGGTTCATTGACCGGCAGGGCGCGGCGCAGGGATAATCGCGCGAATGCGGTCGCCGGCCCGGCAGCCGCGGGTCGGGTCACACGGAGCTTCAGCTAATGCGCCACGCTCGCGTTCTTGCCTTTGCTGGTCTAGCGGTTTCCGCCGCCGCTGCGGTCGCGTTCGCGCAGACCTCGGTGGTTCCCATTCCGGACAACGCGCCGGTGCGTACCGCGCCGCTGGAAGGCGACGTCAGCAAGGCCGCCTGGGGCGATGCCAAGGCCGGCCAGGCCAAGGCCGCGTCCTGCGCCGCCTGCCACGGTGCCGACGGCAATCCGTCGATCGCGATGTATCCGCGCATCGCCGGCCAGAGCGAGCGCTACAGCGCGCGGCAGATGGCCTTGATCGCGCACGGCGAACGCACCACCGGCGCGGTCGCGGCGATGGTCCCGTTCGTGCAGCCGCTGAGCGCGCAGGACATGCGCGACATCGGCGCCTATTTCGCCACGCAGAAGGCGGGCGCCGGCATCGCCGACGACGCGGTGGTCAGCGACGGCCCATATGCGGGCATGAAGTTCTACGAGGTCGGCCAGCAGCTGTACCGCGGCGGCGATCCGGCGCGCGGGATTCCGGCGTGCATGGCCTGCCACGGCCCCACCGGCGCAGGCAATCCTGGCCCGGCGTATCCGCACCTGGGCGGCCAGCACGCCGACTACGTGGCGCGGCGCCTGCAGGAGTACCAGTCCGGTACCACCCAGGAACGCGATCCGGCGCTGTTCAAGATCATGGCGCAGGTGGCCAAGCCCTTGACCGAGCAGGAGATGAAGGCGCTGGGCAGTTATCTGCAGGGCCTGCACGATCGCGCCGACGACGCGGCCGCGGCGCAGGTCGCGCCAGCGCAAGCGGCGCCACAACCGGTCGCGCCTGCGCAACAATCCTGATCGCGCGCCGCCGCGGCGGCGCCGGACCGCTTCCCTCTCGCGCCGGTCGTCACGACCGGCGTTCGTTTTTTGCCATGGAGATCGCATGAACCGTCTGCCCCGTCTGCTGCTGTGCCTGCTCACCCTGATGCCGCTGGGCGCCTGCGCGCAGCCCAAGGCCGCCACCGTGGTCGAAGGCGAGGACTACGCGCTGATCGCCAAGCCGCAGCCGTTCGCGCCGCTGGCCGGCAAGATCGAGGTGGTGGAGGTGTTCGGCTACACCTGCCCGCACTGCGCGCACTTCGAGCCGATCCTGGAAGAGTGGACGCGCAAGCAGGGCAAGGATGTGCGGGTGACGCTGGTGCCGGGCGCATTCGGCGGTTTCTGGGACAGCTACGCCAGCGCGTTCTACGCCGCGCAGAAGCTGGGCGTGCAGACCCGCAGCCACCACGCCCTGTTCGAGGCGATCCACGACAAGCACAGCGTGCCGGTGCAGAACGTGGCACCGGAGGAGCTGGCTGCGTTCTATGCCGCGTACGGGGTCAAGCCGCAGGACTTCGTCGCCGCCTACAACAGCCCGCAGGTGACCGCGCAGGTCAAGGCCGCGCGCGACTTCGCCGCGCGCACCGAGATTCCCGGTACCCCGGCGCTGGTGATCAACGGCAAGTACCTGGTCAAGGGCAAGAACTTCCAGGACATGCTGCGCATCGCCGATGCGCTGGTCGCCCGCGAGCGCGCGGGCAAGTAATCCGGCGCTTCATCCCTTCCCGAGCAGGTCGCGCCGCTGTTGCACGTCATGCCGCAAGCAAGAGGGAGGAAGTCACGCCAAGCGATGAAGCGGCCGCGTGTGCGCGCAGCGGCCCTGCGGATTGGCCCTGCAGGGCTGCCAGCCGGTGCGCCGCGCGACTTGACCTCACCGCGCCAGTCAGGCGCGCTGCGCCACACAGCACCAACTGACGGCCTGCCAAACCCACGCGGCCTACCCGGGGAGGGATGACACGCCCCGGCAGCGCGGCGCTTCATCCGCGCCATGGCATCATGATGGGGTTGCCTGTCGCGCTTTTTCGGCGCGGCCGGCGTTTGCCCCCATCCTGCTGGAGATGCCGCCGATGAAGACCCGCTTCGCCCTGACCCTGATGGCCCTGCTGCCGATCCTGGTCGCATGCAAGCCCCAGGACGGCACTGCCGACACCGCCGCCCCGGCCGCCGACGCGCCCGCCGCTGCGCCGGCGGCGCCCGCCACAAGCGACACCGCCCCGGCCGCCGCCGACAACGCCTCCACCCCGGCCGCCGATGCCGCTGCGCAGCCTGCCGCCGACACCCCGGCCGCACCGGTCGCGGCGCGGACGCCGAGCGGCGCCGAACCGGTCGCCGGCACCGACTACGTCGACATCGCGGGCGGCCAGCCGTTCCAGCCGACCAACGGCAAGATCGAGGTGGCCGAGGTGTTCGGCTACGTGTGCCCGGCCTGTGCGCGCTTTCAGCCGCAGATCGGCCCGTGGAAGGCCGGCCTGCCGTCGGACGTGCACTTCGTGTACGTGCCGGCGATGTTCGGCGGCACCTGGGACGACTACGCCCGCGCGTTCTACGCCGCCGAGGCGCTGAACGTGCAGGAAAAGACCCACGAGGCCCTGTACAAGGCGATCCATATCGACCAGACCCTGAAGGGCGAGCGCGGCCGCGATTCGGTGCAGGACATCGCCGGCTTCTATGCCAAGTACGGCGTGGACGCCAAGCAGTTCGCCGACACCATGGGCAGCTTCGCGGTCAGCACCAAGACCAATCGCGCCAAGCAGTTCGCCACGCGCAGCGGCATCACCGGCACGCCGTCGCTGATCGTCAATGGCAAGTACCTGGTCAAGGGCAAGAACTACGACGACATGCTGCGCATCGCCGATCACCTGATCGCGCGCGAACGCGCCACGCTGGCCAAGTAAGCCCGAGCCCCGCCCCCACCGTGACCGTTCCCGCCACCCGCACGCTGCGCGTGCTCACCGCCAATATCCAGGCAGGCTCCAGCACGCGCCGCTACAGCGACTACGTGACC
Source organism: Xanthomonas sp. WHRI 7945 (assembly GCF_035026585.1). Classification (NCBI taxonomy): domain Bacteria; kingdom Pseudomonadati; phylum Pseudomonadota; class Gammaproteobacteria; order Lysobacterales; family Lysobacteraceae; genus Xanthomonas; species Xanthomonas sp. WHRI 7945. Next base: position 59,985 of record NZ_JAYIQP010000004.1, on the reverse strand, counting down.
CGCAGCTGGTCGCATGCGCTGCCTGCGGGGAGCAAGCGCAGCAGCCTGGACGCGATCGCGCAGTTGGCCCGCGAGCACGACATCGTCGGCCTGCAGGAAAGCGATCCGGGCAGCCTGCGCTCGGGCTTCACCAACCAGACCCACTATCTGGCCGAGCGCGCTGGCTTCAACTACTGGAGCCACCAGCCGAACCGACGCATGGGCGGCGTGGCCTCCAGCGCCAACGGCCTGCTCAGCCGGCTGGAACCGGTCGAGGTGCAGGACCATCCCCTGCCCGGCCGGCTCGGCGGGCGTGGCGTGCTGCTGGCCAAGTTCGGCGACGGCGCCGAGGGGCTGGCGATCGCGGTGGCGCATCTGTCGCTGGGCGCCAATTCGCGCGCATCGCAGTTGGCCTTCATCGCCGAATTGCTGTCCGACCATCCCAACGCGGTGCTGATGGGCGACTTCAACTGCGTCGCCGACCGGCCGGAGATGCAGGCACTGTACAAGCGCACCCGGCTGCAACCGCCGGGCTGCGTGGTGCCGACCTTCCCCAGCTGGCGCCCGCAGCGCGCGATCGACCACATCCTGGTCAGCGACGGCCTGCGCTGCAACGAACAGCGCGCCTTGCCCGCCGCGTTCTCCGACCACCTGGCGGTGGCCACCGAGATCGAAGTGCCGCAGGGGATGTTGCGCTAGCGCTGGCGGCTGCCGCTTTTTTGTAGGAGCGGCTTCAGCCGCGACGGGCCGTATCGGTAAAGCCCGTCGCGACTGAAGTCGCTCCCACAAGGGGCTACCCTCTGGATCGAAGGCGCCTAGAACTTCAGGTCCGCACGCACATACAGATAGCGCCCGCCCGGGATGTCGTAGGTGGATGCGTCGTAGCCGTTGAGCGAGCACGACAGGCAGATCGGCGGGTCCTTGTCGAAGACGTTGTTGACGCCGCCGCTGACGGTCAGGCCCTTCAGCCAGTCGATGCGGTAGCCCAGCTGCACGTCGTGGTAGGTGGTCGCATCCAGCGTGTTGGTGCCGGCCGCCTGGTCGCTGCACACCGGGAACGCCACCGCGTCGCCGCACTGCTCGGTCAGTTCGGAAATGTGCCGCACCGTCCACGACGCGTTCCAGCGGTCGAGCGACCAGTCCAGGGTCAGGTTGCTGGTCCACTCCGGGATCGCGCTGTCCACCACTTCCACGCCCGGTTCCTGCGGCTGCACCTGGCCGGCGGCGCCGGTGGCGACATAGCGGGTGACGAAGGTGTTCTGCCAGCCGATCTTGAAGCGTCCGGCCGCGGTCTCCGGCGAGGTCCAGAACAGGTCCACGTCCCAGCCGTCGGTCTTGATCGAGCCGAGGTTGGTCAGGCGGTTGTTGAAACCGTTGATGCCGCCGGTGGAGGCCCGGGTGATGCCGGTGCAATAGGTCGGATCGAGCGAGTCCACGCACAGGTCGAGCTGGGTCTGCGCGTTGATCGCCTGGATCGCGCCTTCGATGTCGTGGCGGTAGAAGGTCACCTCGACGTCGAAGCGGTCCGACCACGGTACGTTGCTGGCGAACCACGGGCTCCACACGAAGCCGGCGCTGAAGCTGCGCGCTTCCTCCGGCTCCAGCGCGCGGTTGCCGCCGGTGGTCACCGAGATCTGCGAGTTGGCCTGCTGGTAGCCGGCCGGCACGCCGAGCGCGGCGCAGTTGGCGGCGCTGCCGCGCGGCGGGGTGCCGCCGAGGCCGATCGAGCACGGATCGGACAGGGTCAGGTCGGCGCGCGCGGCCGAGCCGTACAGTTCGCCGATGGTCGGTGCGCGGAAGCCTTCGGCGAAGCTGGTGCGCAGCACGAAGTCCGGCGACACCTGCCAGCGCAGGCCGTACTTCGGGGTGAACTTGCCGCCGAAGGTGGAGTAGTCGGAATAGCGCCCGGCCAGGCTCAGGTCGAGTTTGTCGCCCAGCGGCGAGTCGGCGAAGATCGGTACGCTCAGTTCGAGGTAGGCCTCCTTGACGTCGTAACTGCCCTCGGTCGGCAACGACGGCACGCCGTTGTAGTGGCCGATCACGGTCAGCGGATCGGGCTGGTACCAGCCCTCGTACTTGCGGTACTCCACGCCGGTGGCGAAGGACACCGCGCCGGCCGGCAGCGTGAACAGGTCGCTGCTGAGGTTGGCGGTGAACTGGGTCAGCTCGTTCTGGCTGCGGTCGCGCACCACCGGCTGGATCCAGCGCAGCATCTCCGGGGTGATGCTGCCGGCGCCGCCGAAGATATCCAGCGGCACGCAGCCGGCCACCGCCGCGCATGCGGCCGGGTCGCCCAGCGCCAGGTTGATGTTGTAGATGTTGTAGCTGCCGTAGTTGGTCTGCTCGGCCTTGTTCTTGCTGTAGGCGCCGTTGACGTCCCAGAACCAGGTGCGGTCGGCGCTCTCGAAGCTGCCGATGAAGCCGGTGCCGACGTACTGGGTGTCCACGCGCTGCTCGAACACGCGCGCACCGCCTTCCACCGGCCGGCGCCCGATCATGATCAGGTTGCTGGCCGAATCCAGGTCGAAGCCGAACGGGTTGTACGGGTTGGCCGCGGAAATGACGATGTTGTCGGCCAGCGGATTGCCGGTGCCGGCATCGGGGCCGAGGAAGATCGGTTCCGGTCCGGCCTGGTTGGTCGACTCGCGTCGATTGCCGAGCACCTTCAGGTACCACTGCACGTCGTCGTTGAAGAAGTAGCGGAACTGGCCGAACACGCCCTTGCGTTCGGACGGGGTCAGCAGCAGGTTGGAGGCGGCGAAGTTGTAGCGGTCGGAGGTACCGAAGCAGTGGTAGTCGTCGCTGCGCGTGCAGCCGGCGCTGCCGTCGTAGGCCGGGCCGCGCACGCCGCTGTTCAGGGTCAGGTCCTGCTCGGCGCCGGTGACCGGATCGACGAAGATGAAGCGACCGTCCGGCGTGGCCGAGCTGGCGAAGCTGAGCCCGGTGCCGGGCACCGGATACAGCGACTGCTTGCGATCGCGCGCGTAGATCGGGTCCTGCTTGGTGTAGCTGGCGCCCAGGAACAGACTGGTGCGCTCGGTACTGTGGCCCCAGGCCAGGTCGAAGCCCTTGCTGGCGCCGTCGCCCTTGTCGTACTGGCCGTAGTTCAGCGTGACCTGGCCGCCGTCGAACTTGCGCCGGGTGATGATGTTGACCACGCCGGCGATGGCATCGGAGCCGTACAGCGACGAGGCGCCGTCCTCCAGCACTTCGATCCGCTCGACGATGGCCAACGGGATGGTGTTGAGGTCGGTGGACGAGCCCACGCCCGAGGCCGAGGACTCGTTGACCCAGCGCATGCCGTCGACCAGCACCAGCACCCGCTTGGAGCCCAGATGGCGCAGGTCCACCTGCGCAGAACCGGCGCCGACGCCGCTGCCGTCCGGCGGGAAGCCGAAGTTGCCGGAGGAGTTGAACTTGGCGTTCAACGCCGAGCCGGACGCGGTGAGCTCCTGCAGCACGTCGCCGATCGAGTTCAGCCCGGTGCGTTCGATGTCGGCGCGGCTCAGCGTCTGCACCGGCACCTGGCCTTCCAGCTCGGCCCTGCGGATGCGCGTGCCGGTGACCTGGACGCTGTCCAGGGTGGTGGCCGACTCGGGGGCAGCGGGCGCGGCCTGCTGGGCGATGGCCAGCCCGGGCGAACCGGCCAGCAAGGACAACGAAACGGCGAAAACCAAAGGATGGCGGTGCAGGAAATTCATCCGTCTCTCTCTCCAGAAAGGATGTGGGTCGGCCGCTGCGACCCCCTGCACCGCGACGGCGTGACCCACTTTGTAAACAAAACGTAAACGCTAAGCAAGCGCCAGGAGCCGGATTCGGACAGTCCCGGACCGACTGGACGACTTCGTAGACACGACGGCGGCGTGGCCGGGCGCGCCTGCAGGCAGCGCGGGACACGCCATGTCATGCGGACGCGCGCGGAAACATGCCGCAGCAGCGACATTCCCGCTGGTGGCGCGAGCGATCCGGCCGGGCGCTGTCCCCGGCAGTGTCGGTCGGGCCGCTGCGAGTCAAGGACGCGATCGGCCCATGGCGCAGCGACGCGGCGGCCGAGGCAGCAACGCCTGTTGCGCCTGTTGCCATGCACGGCGGAGGCGGGCCGATGCAGCACGAAGAGCGGCTTGCGGCGGACGGCGTCGCCGGGCATGGAACGCATTCCCGCATCTGCTCCACGCCCAATCGGTCCGGCGCGCGATGGCCGTGGCGGCATCGCCCATGCGCGCGCCACCCAGCACCGCGCAGGCTGCTGCCCACCGCAAGGCACAGCCGGCGCAAGGTCTCGATCCCGCGATTCCCGTCAACGTGTCTGTTCCGATCGACATCGCTGCACAGGCCGCCGCATGCCTCAGCGAACGCGCCAGCGCGGCGCGGTCCACCTACGCTGGCGAAGCCGCCGCGCTCTTTCCCGGCGCGTCGATTCATCGACGTTCGGTATAGTCCTGCGCATGAAATTGCGCACGTCTCTCCTGCTGCTCGCCGCCGCGTTATGCGGCACCGCTCCCGCCCTCGCCCAGAATCTGGATGCCCAGCGTCCGGCGCTGCGCGCGGCGATCGACGCCGCCGAGCGCGGCCAGTTCGATCCCGCCCAGGCAGCGGCATTCAGGCAGCATCCGCTGTACGGCTGGCTCGAATACGCCAACCTGCGCCGCAATATCGACCGCGTCTCCGACGCGCAGGCGCAGGATTTCCTCAAGCGCTACGCCGGGCAACCGGTGGCCGAGAGTTTCCGCACGCTGTGGCTGCCGGCGCTGGCGCGGCGCCAGGATTGGCCGGCGCTGCTGGCCAACTGGAAGCCCACCGACAACACCGGCCTGCGCTGTGCCCAGCTCAATGCGCGCCAGGCCACCGGCCGCGCCGATGCGCAATGGGTCGACGAGGCGCAGGCGTTGTGGCGCAGCAGCGGCAAGTCGCTGCCGGATGCCTGCGACTCGGTGTTCGCGGTGCTGCAGGCGCGCGGCGGCATGACCGACGCATTGCGCTGGACGCGCGTGGAAGCGGCGGCCGACGCGCAGCAGCCGGCGGTGATGCGCAGCGCCGCGCGCGGCCTGCCCGCCGCCGAGCTGGCCCTGGCCAACGACTACGCGGCGTTCCTGGACGCGGTGCATACGCGTGCGCTGACCTGGCCGAAGACCGAGCGCAGCCGCAAGGTGGCGGTGGACGGCCTGGAAAAACTGGCCAAGACCGATCCGGATGCGGCCGAGCGGCAGTTGCCGCAGTTCGCCCAGGCGCTGCAGCTGAGCGAGGCGCAACGCGGCGAGGTGCTGTACCAGATCGCGCTGTGGACCGTGGCGTCCTACGGCCCGGATTCGGCGCGCCGGCTCAACGCGGTGCCCGAGTCCGCCTACGACGAACGCCTGCACGAGTGGCGCGCGCGCGAGGCGATGTCGCGCGGCGACTGGCCCGCGGCGCTGGCGGCGATCCGCAAGATGGCGCCGGCGCAGCGCAGCGATTCGCGCTGGCAGTATTTCGAGGCGCGGCTGGCGGAGAAGACCGGCAATGCCGGCGAGGCGCAGCGGCTGTACCGCGAGGCGGCCAAGTCCGCCACCTTCCACGGCTTCATGGCCGCCGACCGGCTCAAGCAGCCGTACGCGCTGTGTCCGTGGGAGCCCAACGACAGCGCGCAGGCACAGGCCGCGGTCGCGCGCGATCCGGCATTGGTGCGCGCGCTGGAACTGTTCAAGATCGAGCGCGCGTCCTGGGCGGTGGCCGAATGGAACGACGCGCTGAGCCGCTTCGACGACACCCGGCGGCGCATCGCGGTGGAAGTGGCGCGCGACAACGGCTGGTTCGACCGCGCAGTGTTCTCGCTGGGCAAGTCGCCGGACGAGCAGCGCCTGTATTCGCTGCGCTTCCCGTTGCACCACGACGCCACCATCCGCCGCGAAGCCGGCAAGAACGCCATCGACCCGGCCTGGGTCGCCGCCGAAATCCGCGCCGAGAGCATCTTCAATCCGAACGCGCGTTCGCCGGCCAATGCGATGGGCCTGATGCAGGTGCTGCCGGCCACCGGCGCCAGCGTCGCCAGGAACCTCGGCCTGGCCGGATACGGCGGTGCCGCCAGCCTGTACGACCCGGACACCAACATCGCCATCGGCACCGCCTACCTGCGCCAGCTGCTGAATACCTACGGCCTGCCGTACCTGACCATCGCCGCCTACAACGCCGGCCCCGGCCCGGCGCAGCGCTGGCAGAGCCAACGCCCCGGCCACGACGCCGACTTCTGGATCGAGACGATCAGCTACAAGGAAACCCGTGAGTACGTCGCACGCATCCTCGCCTTCAGCGTGATCTACGACTGGCGCCTCAACGGCGACGCGCTGCCGGTCAGCGACCGCATGCTCGGCAAGCTGGACGCGCCGCGCAAGAAGTTCGTCTGCCCATCCACCGGCGCCAACGCCGGGACCGGACAATGAGTCCCCGCTCCGCTGCGCAGGAGCGGCGCGACACCTACGCAGCCGCTGTTCCGGGTCCCCGGGCCCCCGTCCCCGGTCCCGCCCGATGAAGACCTACCTCGTCGGCGGCGCCGTCCGCGATAGCCTGCTCAAGCAGCCGCCAGGTGACCGCGACTGGGTCGTGGTCGGCGCCACGCCGCAGCGGATGCTGGAACTGGGTTACAAGCAGGTCGGCCGCGATTTCCCGGTGTTCCTGCATCCGCACAACGGCGAGGAATACGCGCTGGCGCGCACCGAGCGCAAGTCCGGGCGCGGCTACCACGGCTTCGTCGTCGACGCCGACCCGTCGGTGACGTTGGAAGAAGACCTACAGCGGCGCGACTTCACCATCAACGCGATCGCCCGCGACGAGGACAGCGGTGCGCTGGTCGATCCCTACGGCGGCGTGCGCGACATCGAACAGCGCGTACTGCGCCATATCGGCCCCGCGTTCGGCGAAGACCCGCTGCGCGTGCTGCGCGCCGCGCGCTTCATGGCGCGGCTTGCCCCGCTGGGTTTCAGCGTGGCGCCGGAAACGCTGGCGCTGATGCGCCAGATGGCGGCCAGCGGCGAACTGGACACGCTGGTGCCCGAGCGCGTGTGGCAGGAACTGCGGCGCAGCCTGGCCGCGGCGCAGCCGTCGGCGTTCCTGCGCACGCTGCACGACGCCGACGCGCTGCGCAGCGTGCTGCCGGAACTGGACGCGTTGTACGGCGTGCCGCAGCGCGCCGAATACCATCCCGAGATCGATACCGGGCGCCATCAGGAACTGGTCAGCGACATGGCCGCGCGGCTCGCGCCGGGCGATGCGCTGATCGGTTTCGCCGCACTGACCCACGACCTGGGCAAGGCGCTGACGCCGGAAGCGGAATGGCCCCGCCACGTGATGCACGAACAGCGCGGCGTCACCCCGCTGCGCGCACTGTGCGAGCGCCTGAAGCTGCCGCAGGAACACCGCCAGCTGGCCGAGATCGCCTGCCGCGAGCACCTGAACGTACATCGCCTGGCCGAGCTGCGCGATCGCACCGTGCACGAACTGCTGCAGCGCTGCGACGGCTTCCGCAAGCCCGAGCGCATCGCGCAACTGGCGCTGGTGTGCGAGGCCGACAAGCGCGGCCGCCTCGGCAGCGAGGACGCCGACTACCCGCAGGGCCGCGAACTGCAGCGCCTGCACGCCGCCGCGCTGGCGATCAACGCCCGCGACCTGGCCGCGCAGGGCCTGAGCGGCCCGCAAATCGGCGAAGCATTGGCGAAGGCGCGGATCAAGGCGATCGCCGCAGCGCGCGCCGCGCTCGCGGACTGACGCGGCCAGGCCTCACGCCACATATCTCGCAGTTTGGCCCAGGCGCTTGTTCCGTGATTCTGGGAAACCCTGTAGGAGCGGCTTCAGCCGCGACAGGTCGTCGGCGATCTCGATCGGCAACAGGTCGCTCGGATATCTGTCGCGGCTGAAGCCGCTCCTACAACAAACCGCCGTCGCAGATGTCTTGGCCGAATTCGCCAGCCGCGCGCACCGCGGCCATCAATAGCGCGCCAGCACCGCACGCACCGCTCGCAGATAGCCGCTACCGAACAGGTTGAGGTGGTTGAGCAGGTGGTAGAGGTTGTACAGCGGCGCGCGTTCGCGCCAGTCCGCCGCCAGGGGCGCGTGCTCGGCATAGCCGAGGAACAGCTGCGGGTCGGGGTCGCCGAACAGCAGCAGCATCGCCAGCTCGGCCTCGGCCCAGCCGTAGTGCGCCGCGCCGGCATCGATCAGCGCCGGCAGTCCGTCACCGGCGCAATGCAGGTTGCCCTGCCATAGATCGCCGTGCAGCAGCGCCGGCGGCTGCGCCGGGATCAGCTGCGGCAGGCGTGCGTACAGCCGTTCGAGGCGCGTCATGTCGGCAGGTACCAGCGCTGCGTTGCGCAGCGCGCGCTCTGCCTGCGGGCGCAACCGTCGCTCGACGAAGAACCGATACCCATCGCTGTCGGTACGGTTGTCCTGTGGACCATCGCCGATATAACCGTCCTGGTCGAAACCGAAGCGCTCGCTGCGTACGCGGTGCTGGCGCGCCAGGCCCTCGCCGGCGAGTCGGGCGAAGTGCGGATGCGGCGCTGCCGCGCCCAGGTCTTCGAGCAACAGCCAGTCTTCGCCATACGCATAGATCTGCGGCACGCGCAGACCACCGGCAACGCGCAGTGCGTCCAGGCCGCGCACTTCAGCGGCGAAGAAGTCGGCCGGCATCGCGCGGCGGCGTTTGCAGATTGCGCGACGGCCGTCGCGCAACGTCAGCCGGTGCAGGCCGTCGCTGCGCGGCAGCGGGAACGGGACGCTCGTGGTCGATTGCATCGCACGAGGCTAGAGCGGCTTCGGTCAAGGCGATGTCGCGTGCGACATGCGACATCGGTCGCGGCGCGCGTCACCGGCAGGGCGGCGACGGCCGGCGCGCTCTACAACGCAGGCACGCAGTCTGCGCCCGCAGCGCAACGCGCGACGCCTGGCTGGCGTTGCCGCCGGGCGTCGGACATCGCCGATCTGCCGTTTTACTCCATCGCTCCGGCGATCCAGGTGTGCCGCACCTGCAGCGCGTCGTCGAGCAGCACCAGGTCGGCCTGGTAGCCCGCTGCGATGCGGCCGTAGCGGTCGTCCAGGCCCACGCATTGCGCCGGATACAGCGAGGCCATGCGCGCGGCTTCGTCGAGCGTCACGCCCAGCCACTGCACGCTGTTGCGCACCGCGCTGGCCATGTCCAGCGCCGAGCCGGCCAGCGTGCCGGCGGCGTTGCGCACCACGCCATCCACGGCGGTGATGGTTTCGCCGTACAGGTCGAAGCTGGGGCTGTCGGCGCCGACCATCGGCATCGCGTCGGTGACCAGGAACAGCGTGCCGCGCGGCTTGGCCGCCAGCGCCACGCGCAGGCTGGCCGGATGCACGTGCACGCCGTCGACGATCAGGCCGCACCAGGCGTGGCGGTCTTCCAGCGCCGCGCCCACCGCGCCGGGATCGCGCCCCTGCAGCGGCGACATCGCGTTGTACAGATGGGTGAAGCCGCAGATGCCCGCGTCCAGGCCGGCGCGAATCTCGTCGTAGCTGCCGGCGGTGTGCCCGGCGAACACGCGCGCGCCGGTCGCCGCCAGGGCGCGGATGCTGTCGGCCGGCAGGCGCTCCGGCGCCAGCGTGATCAGGGTGACGCCATTGTCCAGCGAGGTGGCCAGCGCCAGTTCCTCGGCATCGGGCACGCGGAACTTGTCGACGTTGTGGGTGCCCTTGCGCGCCGGCGCCAGGTACGGGCCTTCCAGGTGGATGCCGAGCACGCCCGGCACGCCGTCGGCGATCGCCTGGCGGGTCGCGGCGATCGCCGCGCGCATCACCGCCACGTCGTCGCTGATCAGCGTCGGCAGGTAGCCGGTGGTGCCGTAGCGGCGATGCGCCTGGCCGATGCGGCGCAGCGCGTCGGCGTCGGTGTGGTTGTTGAACAGCACGCCGCCGCCGCCGTTGACCTGCAGGTCGATGAAGCCCGGCAGCAGCGTGCCGCCGCCCAGGTCCAGCTGCTGCGCCGCCGCGGCCACGCGCGCGTCGCCGTCGTCGAGCACCGCGGCGATGCGTCCGCCGTCCAGCAGCACGCTCACGCCATCGAGGAATCCGTCCTCGCCGAGTACGCGCGCATTGCGCAGCGCCGTCGTCGTCATTACACCGTCTCCGTCACTTTGTTCAGATGCGGCGGCAGGTCCGGGTTGTAGCCGCGGCGCAGCGCCAGCGCGTTGATCGCGCGGTAGAAACTCTGGATGGTCAGCAGCGGCGCGCACACCGGGTGCGGCGCGGCGACCAGCGGCAGGTCGCCGTCGGCGCTGGCCAGCCACACCTGCGCGCCGCGGCCGCGGAACTCTTCGGCCAGGCTGCGGGTGCCGGGGCCGGTCTCGTCCGGCTGGGCGAAGGCCAGCACCGGGAAGCCGGGGCCGACCAGCGCCATCGGCCCGTGCTTCACTTCCGCCGAGCTGTACGCCTCGGCATGCAGGCCGCAGGTTTCCTTGAACTTCAGCGCCGCCTCCTGCGCGGCGGCCAGGCCCAGGCCGCGGCCGAGCACGAACAGGTTGTGCGCATCGGCCAGGCCGTCGGTGAGCGGGCGCCAGTCGGCCTGCCAGGCGGCGCGCAGCGCCTGCGGCAGCGCGTCCAGCTCGGCGAGCAGCGCCGGGTCGTTCTTCCAGTACGCGCCGAGCTGCAGGATCGCCGCCAGCGAGGCCAGGTAGCTCTTGGTCGCCGCCACGCTCTTCTCCGGGCCGGCGCCGAGCGGAATCACCGTGTCGGCCAGCTGTGCCAATGGCGAATCCTCGACGTTGACCAGCGCCACCACGCGCGCGCCGGCGGCCTTGGCCGCTTCCGCGTTGCGCAGCAGGTCCGGGCTCTTGCCGGACTGCGAGATCACCACGTACAGCGCGCCGCGCAACTGCAGCGGCGAGGCGTACACCGAGCCCACCGACGGCGAGGCCGAGGCGGTGACCACGCCGAGCTGGGTCTCGAACAGGTACTTGGCGTAGGTCGCGGCGTGGTCGGAACTGCCGCGCGCGCAGGTGACCACGAACGGCGGCGGATCGGCGCGCAGCGCCGCGGCCAGCGCGCTCACCACCGCATGGTTGCGCGCGAACTGCGCGGCGACGACGTCGGCGGTTTGCGCCGCTTCGCGGAACATCAGGGTTTCGGTTTCGGTGGGCAATGCCATGGGCAGGGTCATGTGGGATCGGGGGAAGGAGAGCGGCGGGAGTGCGGCTGCATCGGCGCGGTGGAGCCGCGCACCACCAGCTGCGGCACGAAACCCTGGTTGTGCATCGGCGCCGGATGCTCTTCGTAGGCATCGCTGCGCAGCTGGCTGATCAGCAGCCGCGCGGCATGGCGGGCGATGTCCTCGGTGGCCTGCTTGGCGGTAGTCAGCGCCGGCCACGACTGGCGCGAGAACGGGCTGTCCTCGAAGCCGGCGATGGACAGGTCGTAGGGCACGTTCATGCCGGCCGACTTGGCCGCGGCCAGCACGCCGGCGGCGATCTCGTCGTTGGAACCGAAGATCGCGGTCGGCGGTTCGCGCAGCGCCAGCAACCGCCGCGCGCCGCGGAAACCGTCGTCGAAGGTGTAGTCGCCGGGAATCACCAGGTGCTTGTCCAGGGTGATGCCGTAGTCCTTCAGCGCCGCTTCGTAGCCGGCATAGCGCTCGCCGCTGGAGCGGTGCGAGGTACCGCCCCACAGGAAACCGATGCGCTGGTGGCCGAGCTGGATCAGGTGCTCGGTGACCTCGTAGGCGGCGTCGCGGTCGTCGACGTAGACGCAGGGGCCGTCCTTGGGATCCTCGGTGGCGGCGATGATGCGCACGGTCTTGATCCCACGCGCGCTCAACGCCGCGACCAGTTCGGCGCGCTCGGACATCGGCGCGGTCAGCACCAGTCCGGCCAGGCGCGAGCGCTGGGTCCACTCGGCCAGTTCCTCGGCCAGCATCGGCGAGGTCGAGTCGCAGGGATGGATCTGCAGGCCGAAGCCGGTCTCGCGGCACGCCGCCAGCACGCCGTTCTGCACGCCGATGATGTGGTACGGATTGGGGTTGTCGTACACCAGCCCGATCACGAACGGGGTGCCGCTGCGCAGGTTGCGCGCCGACGGATCCGGCTCGTAGTCCAGCTCGGCGATGGCGTGCAGCACGCGTGCGCGCGTGGCCTGCATCACCGACGGTTCGTTGTTGATGACCCGCGACACGGTCTTCAGCGACACCCGCGCCCGTTCGGCGACGTCTTTGATGGTGGGTCTACGCATGCTGCGGTCCTGCACGTCGGGAAGTGTGCCCATGATGCGCGATCACGCGCCGGCCGAGGCCTGGCCGGCGCGGTGGCCGATCAGGGAATAGAACAGGATGTACAGATAGCAGGGCACCATCAGCAGCAGGAACACCAGCTGGAAGTCGAAGTGCTGCTTCAGCACCGCGAACAGCTGCGGGATGATCGCGCCGCCGGCGATGCCCATCACCAGCAGCGCCGAGCCGATCTCGGTGTGGCGGCCCAGGCCCTTGATCGCCAGCGGGAAGATCGCCGGCCACATCATCGCGTTGGCGAAGCCCAGCGCGGCGACGAAGGCCACCGACACGTAGCCATGGGTGACGTAGGCGCCGAGCGAGAACAGCACGCCCAGCAGCGCCGAGACGCTGAGGTAGCGCGCCTGCGAGATCACCTTCGGGATCAGCAGCAGGCCGGCGACGTAGCCGGCCAGCATCGCCGCCAGGGTGAACGAGGTGAACAGCTTGGTCTGGTCCAGCGGCAGGTGGAAGCCGTTGCCGTAGGTGCCGATCGCATCGCCGGCCATCACTTCCACGCCCACGTACACGAACAGGCACAGCACGCCCAGCCACAGGTGCGGGAACTGGAAGATGCTGGTCTTCTGCGCGGCATTGCCGGCGGCGGCCGGCGTGGCGTTGGCTTCGGACGCCTTCAGCTCCGGCAACGGCGAGAACAGCACGCCGATCGCCACCAGCACCAGCACTCCGGCCATCACCAGGTACGGCAGGTGGATCTTGGCGGCGAACGCATCGAGCAGCACGTCCTTGGCCACCGGGTCGGCGGCCTGCACCTGCATGGACAGGTCGCCGACGCCGTGCAGCACCAGCGTGCCGATCAGGAACGGCGCCAGGATGCCGGCGATCTTGTTGCAGATGCCCATCACCGCGATGCGCCGCGCCGCGCTCTCGATCGGGCCGAGGATGCTGATGTACGGATTGATCGCGGTCTGCAGCAGCGCCAGGCTGCTGCCGATCACGAACAGGCCGGCCAGCGCGCCGGGATAGAAACGCTGCGTGGCGAACTGGCCGAACGCCGCCGCGCCCACCGCCATCACCACCAGGCTCAGCGCCAGGCCCTTCTTCATGCCGGTGCGCTTGAGGATCCACGACGACGGCAGCGCCAGGAAGAAATACGACAGGTAGAACACCATCAGCACCAGGAACGCGTTGACCTCGTTGAGGTCGAACGCCAGCCGCACGAAGGTGATCAGCGGGCCGTTGATCCAGGTGAAGAAGCCGATGATGAAGAACAGCAACCCGACGATGGCGATCGAGGCGAAGGGACTGGCAGGCCGTGCGGTGGTCATGGGCGGGCGGGCTCCGGGAAGGCGCGTGGGTTCGGACGGATCAGCGTCGCAGTTCGGCGACGAAGTCGTAGTAGTCGTTGTGGCAATAGGTGTCGGTCAGTTCGATCGCACTGCCGTCGCGGGTGTAGCCGACCCGCACCACGTGCAGGATCGCCTCGCCTTCCTTCATCCCCAGGTGTCCGGCCAGCCGCGCCGGCAGGTTGATCGCGCGGAAGTACTGCAACGCGCGCACCACCGGGTGGCCGTGCTCGTCCAGGTGGGCGTACAGCGAATCGCCGATCGCCAGCGGATCGGGCACGACGCGCTGCGGCAGCACCGCCTTCTCGTAGGCCATGACCCGGCCGTCGGCGCTGCGCAGGCGGGTCAGCGACGCCACCACGGTGTCCGGCGACAGGCCCAGGCGCAGGATCTCCTCGCCGTGGGCCGGGCGGATGCGCCGCTCCAGCCAGCGCGTGCCCGGTTCCAGGCCCTTCATGCGCAGGGTCTCGCTGAAGCTGGCCAGGCCACTGAGCTGGTGCTGGATATGCGAGGTGATGAAGGTGCCGGCGCCCTGCCGGCGCGAAACCAGGCCCTGTTCGACCAGCGCATCCACCGCCTGGCGCAGGGTCACCCGCGACACCTGCAGTTGCTCGCACAACTGGCGTTCGGCCGGCAAGGCCTCGCCCGGCTTCCACTGCCCGCCCTTGATCGCCTCGACCAGCTTGCTCGCCAGTTGCAGGTACAGCGGGGTCGGGGCGCTCGGGTCCACCGCCAGGCCCGCCAGTCTGGGGTCGGCCTCCGGCTTGGGCTTGGTCATCGTGCTCGCTCCAGACCGCATGAATTCGTTAGGTCCAATATAGTACCAATCCGCGACCCGTGCACGCCGGGTCAGAGCCGCAGGTACAGCCGCCGGCGGTCCATCCACCAGCCCACCGCCCAGCACAGCAGGGTGTAGGCCAGCGCGCAGGCCAGGCTGCCCCAGGGCCCCGGCACCAGCCGCTGGAACACCGCGATACCGACCCACTGGTACAGGCCGTGCCCGCTGCTTCCGACCGGCAACAAGCCGAGGCTGATCACGAACAGCTCGGAGAACAGGTAGATCGCCAGCGGATTGCGCCCGAGCACGGTGAAGAAGCCGCTGCCGGCCTGCCAACGCCGCACTTCGATCGCCCACAGCAGCGCGCCCAGCAACAGCAGGTCCAGGCCCACGGTCAGCAGCACGAACGAACCGGTCCACAGCTTCTTGGACAGCGGGAACCACGGCTGCCAGGCCAGGGCCAGCACGACCAGCGCGACGCCTGCCAGCGACAGCCAGCCGGCCGTACGCGCCTGCTTGCCGACGCGGCGCACGTACAGGCCGGTCAGGTAGCCGGCGATGACGTTCACCGTGGCCGGCAATGTGCCGAGCAGGCCTTCCGGATCGAAGCCGCCGTCCTTGCGGTACAGCTGCGCCGGATCCAGCAGCCACAGGTCCAGGCGCGTGCCGGCGTTGCCGAGCTTGCTCAGTTCCGCGCCCGGCTGGCCCCACAGGTACAGCGCCGCCCAGTAGCCGAGCAGCAACGCGACGCAGGCGCCGAGCAGGCCGCGCGGCGGCAGCCAGCGGCACAGCAGCGCCGCCAGCGCGTAGCACAGCGCGATGCGCTGCAGCACGCCCGGCACCCGGGTCTGGTCGATCGCGGTGAAGGTCCAGCTGCCGTCGGCGCCGTGGTGCACGAACGGAAACCAGTACATCAGGAAGCCGAGCAGGAAGATCAGCGCGCTGCGCTTGCCGACCCGGCGCAGGAACGCGCCGAGCGGCTGGCCGCGATCCAGCGCGAAGCTCATCGCGTTGCCGACCGCGAACAGGAACGACGGGAACACCAGATCGGCGGCGGTGAAGCCGAACCATGGCGCATGCCGCAGCTGCGCGAACGCATCGGCGCCGGCGCCGGGCGTGTTGACCAGGATCATCAGGAAGATGGTCAGGCCGCGGAAAACGTCCAGCGACAGGAAGCGCTCGCGCGACGGCGCCGCGGCGGGAAGGGTCACTGACGCGGCGCTCATCGGGCATCCACCTCGTGCAGCAGGGTGCCTACCGCAGCGACCGGGTCGTCCGGCGTTTTACGCGTGTGTGGCGTCTCGCGCTTCACCCAGGCCTGCTCCCACGCGCGCAAGCGCTGCTGCAGCGCCGCCTCGTCCACGCTGCCGCCACCGACTGCCGCATCGCGCAGCGCCTGCATCGCCAGCGCCCAGCGCGGCAGATAGTAGTCGGCGTACATGCCTTGCCAGGCCTTGGACGCGTAGTCGCCGAGATTGCCCTCGCCGCCCCACACGCTGACCTGCGCCTTGGCGTCGCGCCGGTAATAGGCCGCGTCCTGCGGCGTCTTCGCATAGCCTTCGGCATCGCCGAGCCAGCTCGACAGGGTTTCCTGCTGGCCGCCGACCAGGCCGTCGAGTTGCCGCACCGCTGCCTGCACGCGGGCGAACGCGGCGTCGCCGGCGGCGACGTCGCCGCGCTTGTACGCGGCCACCGCCTGCTGCAGGTGCGCGTCGACGCGGCCGCTGGCGTAGTGGCGGGCGAAGTCGACCAGATCGTAGCGGTACAGCGGCGCGTCGGCGTACTCCGGCGCCAACGCCAGCAACTGGTCCAGCGCGCGGCGCAGGCGCGGCGGATCGCCGGGTGCGCCTTCGAATTCGCCGATGTCCAGCGTCGGCCGCTTGAACAGCAGGTACGCCCCGGCACGGCTGCGCCACCAGCGCGGCGTCCAGTAGCGGGTCGACAGCACCGAAGCCTGCAGGTCGTCCCAGGCCGCGCGCAACGCCGGCGAGGTATGCCCGTAGCGGGCGCGGGTGTAGTCGCCGAGCCATTCCTGCAGCGGACGCTCCTGCGCACCCCAGGCCAGCGCGTACATGTATTCGTAGACCACCGAGTTGTTGTGCAGGCCTTCCGGAAACGCGCCGAAGCCGACCAGCTGCCGCTTGTCCTTGTCGGCGAGCAGCGCGCGCAGGTCGTCGCGATAGAACGCCAGGTCGCCGTACACCGGGTTGCTGCCGCCGTAGTTGTGCACGTAGCCGTAGATCCACTGCTTGCCGTCGAACGCCTCGGACAGTTTCCAGGTGCCCGGGTAGCGATCGTTGCCGATGTCCAGCACCAGCAGCTTGTCGTTGGGCACCTCGCGCAGGAACGCGGCGATCGCCTGCGGCGTCCAGAAGTGGCGGTCGGCGCCGAACAGCCAGCCCTGCATCACCCACACCGCGTCGGGATTGGCGCGATGGATCGATGCGTAGAGCGCGCGGCCGTAGTCGGCCAGGCGCTTGTCGCGCTGCGCCGGCGATACCTCGGGCGTCGCGGGAGCGGTCTTGTCGGTATGGGCGGTGTTGGCGGTGCTGTCGCCATAGCTGGCCAGGCGCGCGTCGCTGCCGTCGGCGGCGATCGGCGGCAGCATCTCGTTGAACGCATCGGCCAGGTAGTAGGTGCCCTTGCCGTAGGTGCGGTCGTAGAGCTGGATGAAACGCTGCGCGATCTTGGCGAACAGCGGGTCGGCCGGATCCAGCCAATAGGTCTCGTGGAAGCCTTCCCAGGCACGCATGCGGTAGATGCGGGCCTGCGGGTGCGTCTGCGCGAACGCCTTCGGCACGTAGCCGGCGAAGGCCGGCAGCACCGGCTTCATGCCCAGCGCGCGCATGCGTTGCAGGATGCGCAGCTGCAGGGCGTGCTTGTCCTCGATCCACTGCTGCGGCAGCGGCGCGTCGTAGCCTTCGATGTTGCCCATGCGCTGCCACGGCGTGAACGCCGGGCCGGAAAAATACTGCGCCAGGTCCGCGTCGGCGACGCCGAACTCGCGCCACAGCGCCTGCCACACGTAGTCCTGGCCTTCCATCGCCAGCGGCATGTCGACGCCGTGCAGCGCCATCCAGTCGATCTCGCGTTCCCAACGCGCCCAGTCCCACCACGGCGTGGTGTAGCCGTAGGTGCAGACGTTGAGATAGGCGCGGTAGGCGAACGGAGTGACCACGCGCTGTCCGCGGAAGTCGGCGTAGGCGGCGGGCAGCGCGACGCGACTGCCTTCCCAGCTCACCGAGGCGGCGCCGATCGATTGCAGATAGCTGTACGCGCCATGCGCCAGCGCCACTTCCGAAGAACCGGACACGCGCAAGGTGCCGGCATCGGCGCCGACCTGGTACCAGTCGTTGCCGCCGCCGCGCGGCTGCCGCTGCAGGGCCAGCGCGGCCGCGCGCGGGCCGAGCGTGCGCAGCAGCACGCCGCGCGCGGCGTCGCCCGGTGCGTCGGGCGCGGGCGCCGCGAATGCCGCCGGCGCCAGCAACGCGCAGGCCAGCAGCAACGCGGCGCTTCCACGCCGCAGCATCGGCAGGGCATTTGCGATGGCACGCGAGTGCGGGAAGACACGGCGGAAAGCTCGTTTCATTCGGTCAATACTCCACTGTCGCTACGTCGTCGAAGCCGAAAGGCGTTCCGGCCGTCACCTGCATCACCACCGCCAGCACCCGTTCGCCGGCCGCGGCCGGCAGCGTCACCTGCGCATGCTGCCCGGCGGCGACGCTGGCGACCAGGCGCCGGTCCAGATACACCTGCGCCGCGCCGGTCGCGCGGCCGAGCCGCAGCCGGCCGCCGCGCTGCTGGATTCCGGCCCACGGCGTGAACGTCGCCCGGTACAGCACATAGCCATCGCGCTCGGCGCGCGTCTCCAGGTTGCCCGGCTGGCAGAAGCTCCAGCTGTTGTTGTCGTTGGGCGCGCGCGGCAGCGCCGGGTCCGGCGGCGCGGCGAACGGCAGCGTACGCCGCCATCCAGGCACCACCATCGCTGCGGCGGCGGGAGGCAGCGACAGCGGTGGCGCCGCCGCCTCCAGGTCGATCGTCGCCTGCGCGGCGCGCAGGCCCGGCGCGCGCGCCTGGATGCGCAGCCGGCGCTGGCCGCTGCCGGCCTCGACGATGGCCTGTGCCAGGCCGTTGAACAGCTGCACCTGCGGCACGTTGTCGGCGGCGTGCCGGTTGGGGTCGCCATTGCCGACGCCGAGCAGGCGCCCGCCGTCGACCTGCAGCGCGATCTGCGCATCGGCGAACGGCACGTGGCGGCCCTGCGCATCCACCGCCTCCAGGGTGATCGGCTGCGCGTCGCGGCCGTCGCCGCGCATCCGCGCGCGGTCCGCGGTCAGCCGCAGCGCGACCGGCGCGCCGACCGTCTGCACCCGCTGCCGCGCCACCTCGCGGCCGTCGCGATAGGCCACCGCCTCCAGCACGCCCGGCGCATACGGCACCTGCCAGGCATTCATCTCGACCCGGTCCACCGCCTGCCGCCCCTGCGACTGCCCGTTGAGCCACAGCTCCACCTGCTGCGCGTTGCAGAACGCCATCACCTTGATCGGCACGCCCTCGCGGCCCGGCCAGTTCCAGTGCGGCAGCAGCTGCAGTATCGGCGCGTCGTCGATCCACTGCGCCTGGCGCAGCCAGTACGCGCCCTTCGGGAAACCGCACAGGTCCATGATGCCGAAGAACGAGGACACCGACGGCCATTCGAACGGGGTCGGCTCGCCGCGGTAGTCGAAGCCGGTCCAGACGAAACTGCCGGCCAGATACGGGCGCTCGTTGACCAGCTTCCAGGACGTGCGATGGGTGTTGCCCCACGGCGCGGCGACCGAGTCGTCCTCGGCGATGACGTGCGCGTCCATGTCGGTGAACCAGGCGCCGCGGGTCTGGAAGGCGCTGGTGTCTTCGCTGGACAGCAGCGGCGTATGCGGCATCGCCGCGTGCACGCGGTCGTAGTTGAACTGGCGGTAGTTGAAGCCGACCACGTCCACCGCATGCGCCGCATTGCGCTGGGTCAGCATGCCGTCGTTCATCGCCGCGGTCACCGGGCGGCTGTCGTCCAGTTCGCGCACCAGCGCCACCGCGCGGCGCACCATCTGATAGCCGGCGGCGGTGCCCTGCATCGGCTCTTCGTTGAACACCGACCACAGGAACACGCAGGCACGGTTGCGGTCGCGGCGCACCAGCCAGCGCAGCTGCGCGGCGTAGTCCGGCGCCGGATTGAACACGCGGTTCTCGGCCATCACCAGCATGCCCAGGCGATCGCAGACGTCGAGCAGTTCGCTGGCCACCGCATGATGCAGGCGGATCGCATTGCAGCCCAGCGCCTTGAGCCGGCGGATGCGGAACTCGTGCACGCTGTCGGGCACCGCCACGCCGACCCCGGCATGGTCCTGGTGCAGGCAGGCGCCCTTGATCTTGAGCGGCCGTTCGTTGAGGAAGAAACCCTGTTGCGCGTCGAAGCGCAGCGTGCGAAAGCCGATCGCGCACTCGCGGCGGTCGCGCTCGCGGCCGGCGCCGCGCAGCACCGCCGCGACCCGGTACAGGTGCGGCGCGGCCACGTCCCAGCGCTGCGGCTGGCGCACCTGCAGTTCGACCTGCGCCAAGGCCTGCGCCAATGCGCCCACCTGCAGCGCGCTGCCGCCCTGCGCCACCACCGCGCCATGCGCGTCGTACAGCGTCACCTCGAGCAGCGCCGCTTCGGCCTGCTCGCCGGCATTGGCGACGCTGACCGCGACCGGCAGCGTCCAGCGCTGGTCATCGACCAAGCGCGGCACCGCATGCACCCCGTCGCCGACGATATGCAGCGCATCGCGCACAACAAGCCAGGTGTGCCGGTACAGACCGGCGCCTTCGTACCACCAGCCATCCATCGCCTCGGCGTCCACGCGCACGGCAATGCTATTGAGATCCTGCCCGTAGCGCGCGATCGCGCTCAGGTCGATGGCGACGCCGTCGTAGCCGCTCCAGCTGCGCGCCATCAGCAAACCGTTGATCCAGACTGTGGCGCGGCTGGAGATGCCGTCCAAGCGCAGTTCCAGCGCCTTGCCGCGCAGCGCCTCGTCCAGCCGCAGGCTGCGCCGGTACCAGGCGATGCCGCGGCGGCGATAGCCTTGCGCCACGTTGGCGCTGGCCTCGATCGGCTGCTCGATGGCGAAATCGTGCGGCAGGCGCAACGACCGCCACTGGCTGTCGTCGAAATCGCCCGCGGCCGCGCCCCAGGCCTTGCCGGCCTTGGCGTTGTCGTAGCTGGCGTCCTGCCCGGTGATCGGCGGAAACGCAATGTCGCCAGCGTGGAAACGCCAGCCGTCGTCCAGGCAGAACACGCCCGGATCGACCGCCAGCGTCAATGGCGACACCGCCGCTGCGCGGCCACCGGTACCGGCGAATCCGGCATCGGCCGCACTGCCCGCCCAGCTCCAGCGCGGCGCCGCCAGCAGCAGCCCGGCGCTGGCGCCGCCCACCAGGAATTGTCGTCGTTGCATGCGCCTGCCCTCGGATCGACCGCCCGGCGCCACCGCGGCGCCGGGCCTGATGCGGGTTATCCCGCAAGCGCCTGCACGGACCTCACAGGATGTCCCACTGCATCGACACGTAGAAGCTGCGTCCGGTGACGCCGGTCATCTGCCAGCGCTCGCTGATGTCCTTGTACGCCTCTTCCTTCTTGTCGGTCAGGTTGAGCCCGCCGAGCTGGAAGCTGAGCTTGTCGGTGGCCTGGTAGCCGAGCACCGCGTCGAACTGGGTGCGCGCCTTCATGGTGTGGCCTTCGCGGGCGAAGAAGCTGTCGCTGCTGTCCTGCTCGTACTCGCTGCGGTGGTTGAGCGACAGGCGCGCGGAGAACATCTCGTTCTCCCAGTAGCCGGTGGCGTTCCAGGTCTTCTCCGACAGGTTGCGGATCTTGAAGTCGGTGTCGCGCTGCGGGATCACCCGGGTGAAGTTGGCGGTCAGGCCGAAGCCCTGGATCGGCAGCCAGGCATCGAAGGGTTGCGTCCAGCCCAGTTCGTAGCCCTTGATCTTGACCTTGCTCGGATCGTTCTGGGTGGCGGTGATCTCGTAGATGTTGCCGCTGCCGTCCACGCAATCGCCGGCACTGTTGCCGGACAGCGCCGCGCCGTTGAACGTGGTCGGGCAGACGATGCTGTTGAAGGTGCCGTTCTTGACCTGCTTCCAGAAGCCGGCCAGGGTCAGGCCACCGCCTTGGCCGTAGTACCACTCCAGGCTGAGGTCGGCCTGGTTGGCGGTCAGCGCCCTCAGGTCGGTCTGGCCCAGCGACACGTCGTAGGTGGTGGTGCCGCCGGTGTTGCTGCCCGAGGAGATGGTGGTGGCGATGGCGGTGTTGCTGTCCAGGATCGGGCGCACCAGCGCCTTGCCGGCGGCGAAGCGCAGCAGCAGGTCCTCGCGCATGTCCAGCACCAGGTTCACGCTCGGCAACCAGTTGTGGTAGTCGTACGGCGCGCGCGCGGTGCCGACCACGTCGTTGGCGTCCTCGCTGAATTGCGAGGCGGTGGTCAGGTAGGTGTCGGTGGTGCGCTTGGTGTTCTCGTAGCGCACGCCGACGTTGCCGCGCAGGCGCATGCTGCCGATCTCGGTGTCGATCTTGGCCAGCGCGTAGGCGGAGAAGATGTCGTTGCGGATGTGGTAGCTGGCCTGCGGCGCGAACAGCACCGGCACGGTGATGCCCGAAGCGGCCAGCGCCTCGGCGTAGGCGTACACGTCCGGCGCCACCCAGCCGGTCTGCGAGGCCAGATTGCCGTCGAGGAAGTTGCTGACGTTGGAACTGGCCGCCGACAGCTCCGGGAACATCGCGTAGCCGGACACCGCGCCGGAGTTGACCAGGTACAGGAAATCGCGGCGCCAGACGTTGCGGTCGAAGGTCTCGCGGCGGAACTTGGTGCCGAACTTCACCGAGTCGAGGAAGCCGGCGCCGACGTAGCGCTCGGCGTCGAACTGCAGCGACCACTCCTTGTTGCTGAGCTTGGTGATCGCACCGTTGGGATACTCGTCGCGGACCAGGTTGGCCTGGTCCCAGGCGCTGGCGTCGTTGGCGTCGGCATCGGTGGTCAGCGAGATCGCGCCGGGGTTGGACATGTCGAACAGCGTCGCCGACGGCAGGCGGCCGAGGATCACCGCGCGCTCGTCCTCGTCGGTCTTGCCTTCGGTGTAGTTGGCCACGCCGCTGAAGGTCCACGCATCGCCCTTCCACTTCGCGTCCCAGGTCACCAGCTGCGAGGTGAGATCGTGGCGCTCGAGCTGGCGGTTGTTCTCCAGCCAGTAGTTGGACGCCGACACCTTGGTCGCGGTCAGGCCGTCGGTCTCCAGCACGCTCAGGAAATTGCGGTCGAAGGAATAGACCAACTGGTTCATGTCGTTGTCGGTCTTGTCCTGCGAGTACAACGCGGTCAGGTTCATTTCCAGCCGGTCGTTGGGCTTCCACTGCAGCCCGGCGGTGAGCATCTTGCGGTCGGTCTCGCGCTCGATCGAGCGGTAGCGCGGGCGGCGCGGGATGTACAAGGTGCCGTCGGCGGTGTCCTGGGTGTACCAGCGGTCGATCCACAGGTAGTCGGCGCGGTCCTTGAGCTTCTGGTAGCCGGCGTTGACGAACACGCCCAGTTCGCCGCCGTCGGCGAGCTGGAACTGGTCGATGTAGGTGAGCACCGCCTTCGGCGTCGGCGCGCCGCCGGCGAATTCGGAGTATTGCTCCTTGGCCGACAGCAGCAGCTTGCGCTCCTTGTAGTCCAGCGGCTTGGTGGTCTCGATGTTGACCGTGCCCGACAGCCCGCCGGCATCCATGTCCGCCGACGGCGACTTGATCACCTCGATCGCCGCGGCCACTTCCGGCTGGATGATGTCGTAGCGGAAGCCGTCGGTGAAATCGGCGCTCTTGATGGTCTGGCCGTTGATCGTGGTGGCCGAATACTGCGGGCCCAGGCCACGGATGCTGATGGTCGAACCGCGGCCGTTGATGGTGGAGATCTGCACGCCGGGAATGCGCTGGATCGCCTCGGCGATGTTCTCGGCCGGGAACTTGCCGATGTCCTCGGAAGAGATGCCGTCGGTCATGCGCGCGTCCTCGCGCTTGTTGTCCAGCGCGGTGATCAGGCTCTTCTGGTACGAGCTGGTCACGGTGACCGTATCGAGCTGGGAGACCGGTGCGGGCGCGGGCGCGTCCTGCGCCTGCGCGCCGCTGCTGAGCAGGCCGAGGGCGATGGCGGTGGCGAGGACGGACAGGGAACAGCAGTGCGGACGGGAGCGAGCGACATGTGGCATTGGGCTATCCTGGTTGATGGCTGATCGGCACGACGACGTCTGACATCCAGCGGCTGCGAGCGGACAGCGCGCTCCATCCCGCCCGGCGCGATGCGCAGGGCGGTGCCGTCCGTTCGGGCACGGAATCGATGAAGCGTTCTGTCTGTTTCCTGCGCCCCGTGGTGCGAGAGGCGCGTCCCCATCCCTTCCCCGGATGGGTGATGTGCATGCGGCTGCTGGACTGATCGATCCCGAATTGGCAGAGACCAATTCCAGGCAGCTCGATTCTTATGGTCTTAGAAAGATTATGTCAACGCCGCGACACGGGCGGGCGCCAAATGGCGTCTGGACTTGACCTGGAAATCAGAATAAACCCTTAAAAATCAATCGAATTTAAGTCGAAAATATTTTTCGTGCAGCTGCTTTCACGCATCGTTGTCACGATACCTTTGACGCACCAATTCTACGAATGAGACCAATTTTGTGCGCCACAACATAACTGCGCACCGTTCTCATCTGCAGGCTGTCGCCCAGGCGCTGCGCATCTTCACAAGTCATTGAAAATAAAAACCTTTAGGCAAGGCGATCAAGTGTCGCCCGGTCCAAGCACGCGTTTCGGCCGACCGAACCAGCACCAGACAAATTTTCCGACGAGGACTTGACATCGTTGTCATGGCCTCGTAAGAATCGGTCCGCACAGGGGTGGGGCCGCGCATTCGCGGTGCACAGCGGGGCATGGGAGAGGCATGTGATCGCACTGATCCGTACACGCGTTTCGCGTGCCGCATTCGGCACGCCAATGGAATGCCTGGAACTGCGCTGCAGCCTGATCGGCAGTGCGGCCGGCGCGCTGGCGCCGTCCGCCGCAGCGGGCGGCAGCGTCGCAGCGCCGGTTGCTGCGCCTGGGTGCGGCCACCTCGCCGTGCCCGGCAGCGTCCTGCCGCACCTCCAGCCTGTCCTGATCGACCGCTCACGCCCGCCAACGCAGCAGACACCGAGCGCTGCGCTGCGGCGCATCCCGCCGATGCACGCAATGCCGAACCGCCGTCGCCGCCATCCGCTGGCCGCGCACCGGAGGACGCCACCCATTCACCCGTAGTAAGACCACAGGCAGATTCGGCGTGCGCAAACGCGCGTGCGCTGCGTCATCCACCGATTGAATGATGAGGAGAGACATCATGCAATACCGCCATTCCGTCTTGTCGGCCGCCATCGTCGCCACCCTCGCCTTCGGCGCGCAGGCGCAGCAGGCGACCACCGCCGCCACCGACCTGGACACCGTCCAGGTCGTCGGCATCCGCGCCAGCCTCGAGAAGTCGCTGGACACCAAGCGCAACAACGTCACCATTTCCGAGGCGATCACCGCCGAGGACATCGGCAAGTTTCCGAGCACCAACGTGGCCGAGGCGTTCTCGCAGATTCCCGGCGTGACCCTCGACCGCCGCTTCGGCCAGGGCGAGCGCGTCAGCATCGACGGCACCGATCCCAGCCTGAACCTGTCGTTCCTGGACGGGCACCCGGTGGCGCAGGCGATCTGGCTGTATGGCGAACAGCCCAACCGCGGCTTCGACTACACCTTGCTGTCGCCGCAGATCCTCGGCCGCGCCGAGATCATCAAGTCGTCCGAAGCGCGCCTGACCGAAGGCAGCCTCGGCGGCACCGTGCTGATGCACAGCCGCCAGCCGCTGGACCTGAAGGCCAACGAGATCGCCGGCTCGGTGGGCTACAGCTACAGCCAGCAGGCCAGCGAGGGCAAGCCGAACGCCTCGCTGCTGTACAGCTGGAAGAACCCGGAGGAGACCTTCGGCATCGCCGTGTCCGCGCAGCACTACGAAGAGCGCGTCGATCGCCAGGGCATGGAGGTGTTCGGCTACGCCAAGGCGTCCACCTTCACCAACGCCACGGGCGTGCCGGCCGATGCCGACGTGCCGAACTCGGTCAACGCGGCGTGGTTCCAGCAGGACCGCAAGCGCGACAGCGCGGTGGTCAACCTGCAGCTCAAGCCCAGCGATGCGCTGGAGTTCAACCTCAGCGGCCTGTACATCAAGGAGAACTTCGACAACTACAACCAGTCGATGTACAGCTTCCTGACCTGGAACCAGGGCACGGTCGACGCCGTGGACGCGCTCGGCAACGTGCGCAACGGCGTGGTCCGCAGCGGCCATTCCAGCGCCAATGCCAACCCCGACGGCGGCACCGTGATCTACGACAACAACGTGCGCCAGTCCGAGGTCACCACCAAGGGCCTGGACCTGCGCGGCGCCTTCCGCGGCGAAGGCTGGGGCGTGAGCGGCCAGGTCGGGCAGAGCAAGTCGGAGAACAAGAACCTGGCGCAGTACTTCATCGAGCCGTTCTACAACGGCGGCTTCAGCTGGGACCTGGACCGCGGCATCCGCTTCGACGATGCGGCCGGCGCACGCGATCCGGCCAACTGGGGCTCGGCCGGCGGCTGGTTCGGCAACAACGGCATCTTCGCCACCGAGAGCAAGGACACCTACGGCCAGCTCGACTTCAACGTGCAGTTCGACGGCGTGTTCAACCAGTTGCTGTTCGGCGTGCGCCAGGGCAAGCACAAGGAGAACTTCGAACTCAACGTGTACGGCGGCGTCACCCCGGGCACGCTGGCCGACGTCGGCACCCTCGGCCTGACCGACATCCAGGGCTTCTATCCCGACCACGGCCGGCACGTGCAGGCCGGGCGCGGCAACGTGATGGACTGGATCCGCAACAGCCCGGTGGACTACGGCAATCCCGATCCGGCCAGCTTCCTCAACAACAGCTGGGCGCTGGAGCAGACCAACAACGCCGCCTATGCGCAGCTGAACTTCTCCGAAGGCGGCCTGCGCGGCAACCTCGGCGTGCGCTACGTGGACTCCAAGACCGAGGGCAGCGGCTTCGTCTACAGCGGCACGCCGACCCTGGACGACCTGGACAGCAAGTGGCAGACCCGCACCCAGAAGGAGAACTTCGTGCTGCCGTCGTTGAACCTGGTCTACGACACCAGCAGCGACTGGGCCTTCCGCTTCGCCGCGGCCAAGGTCATCGCGTGGGCGCCGTACAACCAGATGGTCAACAACACTTTCTTGAACGACACCACCCTCACCGGCAGCGGCGGCAACGCCGAGCTGTCGCCGTACGAGTCGTGGAACTTCAACCTGTCGGCCGAGTACTACTTCGCCGAGCAGTCGGTGGTGGCCTGGTCGATCTTCTACAAGAAGATCGACAACTACATCGACACCTCGGCCACCATCGAGCGCCAGTACAACTCGATCCGCGACACCTCGCCGCAGACCTGGGCGCAGATGCTCGGCAGCAACGGCTGCACCGCCGACGGCTACTGCGACTACAGCATCCAGCGTCCGCGCAACGCCGGCGACGGCAAGGTCAAGGGCTTCACCATCGCCTACCAGCAACCGTTCGGCGACAGCGGCTTCGGGCTCACCGCCAACTACACCTACGCCAACGGCGAGAACAACACCGGCGACGCCCTGCCCTACCAGTCGCGCAACGCCGTCGCCTTCAGCCCGTACTACGAGAAGGGACCGCTGAACGCGCGCATCACCTACAACTGGCGCGACAGCTACCTCGCCGGCGGCTACGTGGCTGGCGCGGCGCCGGCCAGCGTCGACGACTACGCCGACCTGGGCGCGAGCATCGGCTATGCGATCAACGAGCAGTGGTCGCTGCAGGTGGACGCGCAGAACCTGCTGGACGAGGACTACTTCCAGTACCTGGGCGATACCGATCACCCGGTCGGGCGCTACAAGAACGGGCGCCGCTACATGGCCACCGTGCACTTCAAGTTCTGATCGCTACAGCGCGTGCGCGCCGTCTAGACCCGCAGCGGGCCCGGATTCGTCCGGGCCCGTTCTGCGTGCGGCCGGGCATGCCGACAGGAGACGCCGAATGACCCGTTCCACTCGCAACACCTTCTTCCCGTTGGCGCGCTGGACCGCGGCCATGCTGATCGCGTTGGCCGCCGCGCCGATGGCCGCCGTCGCCGCGACGCCGTTGCCGTTGATCCCCGCGCCACAGCAGGCGCGCGTCGGCGGCGAAGGATTCGCGCTCGACGCCAGCGTGCGCGTGTACGCCGACGACCCGCGCGCGGCCGCGACCGCCCGGCAGTTCATCGATGGCCTGGCGCGCGGCAGCGGCGTGAAGCTGCAACTCGCGCCGCCCGCCAGCCGACCCGGCGCGCGCAGCATCGTGTTCGCGCTCGACCCCAAGGCCAGCGCGTCGCCGGAAGGCTACGTGCTCGACATCGGTGCCGACGGCGTGCGCGTCCGCGCCGCCGATCCGCGCGGCCTGTTCTATGCGGCGACGACGCTTTGGCAGCTCGCGCCGGCCGCCGGCCAGGCGCGCGCCGCGGTGCTGCCGGGCGCGCACATCGTCGATGCGCCGCGCTTCGGCTGGCGCGGGCTGATGCTGGACTCGGCGCGGCAGTTCCAGAGCGTGGAGCAGATCGAGCAACTGCTCGACGCGATGGCGTTGCACAAGCTCAACACCCTGCACTGGCATCTCACCGACGACCAGGGCTGGCGCATCGAGATCCCGAAGTACCCGAAGCTGACCCAGATCGGCGGCTGCCGGGTCGCGGCCGGCGACGCCGGCGTCGGCGCCGACGGCCGCCCGCTGCGCAGCTGCGGCTTCTACAGCCAGGCGCAGATCCGCGCGCTGGTGGCCTACGCCGCCGCGCGCCACATCACCATCGTGCCGGAGTTCGACCTGCCCGGGCACGCCACCGCCGCGCTCGCCGCGTACCCGCAGTTCGGCTCGATCGACACGCCGCTGCAGGTCTCCAACGAATGGGGCGTGCACGCCAACCTGTTCAACGCCAGCGAGCAGACCCTGGCGTTCTTCGAGGACGTGCTCGGAGAGATGATTGCGCTGTTCCCCGGCACCTACATCCACGTCGGCGGCGACGAGGCGGTCAAGGACCAGTGGAAGGCCTCGCCCGCGGCGCAGGCGCGGATCAGGGAGTTGGGCCTGGCCAACGAAGAGCAGTTGCAGGGCTGGATCATCAAGCGCCTGGAGCGCTATCTCGATGCGCACGGACGGCGCCTGATCGGCTGGGACGAGATCCTCGCCGGCGGCCTGCCCGAGCGCGCCACGGTGATGTCGTGGCAGGGCATCGAAGGCGGCATCACCGCCGCGCGGCAGGGCCACGACGTGGTGATGGCGCCGGTCACCGACCTGTATCTGGACTACCTGCAGACCGCCTCGCCCGACGAGCCGCCGGGACGCCCGGCGCTGAACGACCTGCGCAAGGTGTACGCGTTCGATCCGGTTCCGGCGGTGCTGGACGCGGCCCAGCGCAAGCACGTGCTCGGCCTGCAGGCCACCGCGTTCTCCGAGCACATGCGCAGCTGGGCGCGGCTGCAGCATGCGGTGTTCCCGCGCATCGCCGCGGTCGCCGAGACCGGCTGGACGCCGGCGCAAGGCAAGGACTACGACGGCTTCCTGCAGCGCCTGCCGGACCTGCTGGCGCACTACCGCGCGCTCGGCATCGCCTACGCGGCCACGCCGTTCCAGCCGCAGTTCGAGGTGCGCGGCGACGGCGCCGCGGCGCAGGCCACGGTAGCCCTGGCCACCCCGCTCGGCTATCGCGACATCCGCTATACCACCGACGGCAGCGCGCCGAGCGCCACCTCGGCGCGCTACACCGAACCGCTCACGGTCGCGCTGCCGGCCACGATCGCCGCGCAGGCCTTCGCCGACGGCATGCCGCTCGCCGACGCGGTGCGCCGCCGCGTTGACCTGGCCGCGCTGCGCAGCCGCCGCGACGAAGACCTGGCGATGTGCAGCGGCAAGCTGACGCTGCGGCTGGAGGACGACGGCCCGCGCGACGGCGAGCGCGCGATCTTCGACGTGGACATCTTCGATCCGTGCTGGACGTGGCGGCAGGCCACGCTGGACGGCATTGGCACGCTGCAGGTCCGCGCCGGCCGCCTGCCGTACTACTTCCAGCTCGCCCACGACGAGCCGCACCGGCGCTTCCGCCCCGCGCGCGCGCCGCACGGCGAACTGGTGGTACGCGACGGTTGCGACGGCCGCACCCTGGCCAGCGTCGCACTGCCCGCACGACCGGACGCGGACGGCTTCGTGACCCTGCGCGCGCCGCTGCCGAAGGACGCGCCGCGCGCCGCCGACCTGTGCGTCTACTTCACCGGCGACACGCGCCCGGCGATGTGGGTGCTGGACCGGCTGACGCTGCAGCCGCGCTAGGCGCGCAGGCCATCGGGGCTGCCGCGTCGCTCAGGGGGGCGCGCGGCGGCCGAACAGGCACCGATCCAGCCACAGCATGCAGTTGCGCAGCGGCGTGGGCAGCAGCGCCATGCCTGCCGCCACGCCCACGCTGTTGGCCAGCGCGTCGCGCGGGTCGGCCATGCGGTCCGTGGTCAGCGCGCCCTGCGCGAACTCGATGCCGATCCCCAGCGCGACCAGGCCCAGCGCCGCCAGCAGCAGCGCGCGTGGCCGTGCGAACAGCTGCACCGCGCCCCACGCGAGCAGGAAGTAGGCCAGGAAATGCTCGATCTTGTCGCTGCCCGAGGGCAGTTCCGGGATCTGCGGCGGCGGTCCCAGGCAGACCGCGATCACCGCGGCGATCGCCAGCAGCCACAGGCCCAGCCAGGGCACCGGCCGCCGGAAATCGCGCAACGCGCGCGCGCTCACAGGCGCCAGGTCAGGTCGCCGACCAGGAACGCCGGCGCCAGCGACACGTCGCGCTCGAAGCCCATCACCTGGAAGCGCTCGCCCATCTCGCTGGGCAGGGTCAGCCGCTTCACCTGCTCGCGCAGGCGCAGGCAGCCGCGTTCGTCGCTGCGCGCCTCGGCCTCGGCCAGCAGCGCGTCCATGCCGTTGCCGAGCAGGAAGCTGGCCTGGGTGCAGTAGCCGCCCAACTCGAACCCGGCGCCGGTGCCGGCCTCGGCCAGCGCGGTGAAATCCACCGACGCGGTCAGGTCCTGCAGGCCCGGCCAGCGGTACAGATCGGCATGGGTGCGGTGCCGGTAGAACGCGCGCAGGGTGCCGTCGTCGCGCTGCGGCAGGTAGAACTCGCCGCGCGGATAGCCGTAGTCGACGAACAGCATCGCGCCGCTGCGCAGGCCGCCGGCCACCGCCTGGATCCAGTACGGCAGCTGTGGCAACAGTTCGGAACGATAGCCGTCGGCGAACGGCGCCTGCAGGTAGCGTTCGACGTGGCGCACCGCCGCCGCCAGCAGCGGATCGGCCGGCTGCTCGCCGCGGCGGAAGCGGCCTTCGCCGTCCAGGGTCACGGTTTCCTCGAACACCTCGCCCTCGCGCAGCACGAAACGCGGCGTCGGCAGCGCATCGATCACCTCGTTGGCGAACAGCACCCCGTTCCAGTCGTCCTCGAACGGCCGGTCCAGCCACTCCACCAGGTCGAACACCGGCGGGATCAGCGCGCGTTGCAGGCGCTCGCGCTGGCGCGCGCGCAGGTCGGCGCTGGGTTCGAGGATGGCGTAGCGCTCGGGCAGCGCGTCCAGCGCCAGCAGGCGCTTGAGCATCACCTCGGCGAACGCGCCGCTGCCGCCGCCGACCTCCAGCATCCGCGCCTGCGGCCCGAGCTGCTGCAGCACCGGCGCCAGCGCGTTGGAGACGGTGGCGGCGAACAGCGGCCCCAGCTCCGGCGCGGTGACGAAATCGCCTTCCTCGCCGAACTTGCTGCTGCCGGCGCTGTAGTAGCCCAGGCCCGGCGCGTACAGCGCCAGCTCCATGAACCGCGAGAACGGGATCGCACCGCCGCCGCTGGCGATCTCGGCGCGCAGGTGCGCGGCCAGGCGTTCGCTGTGGGCGAGCGCGTCGGCGTCGGGCGTGGGAAAGTCGATAGGCATACGGCGCTGGATTACGTGGACAATGCACAGCATAGCCGAGCACGGAAGACCTACATGACCGAGACCAAAGTCGTCCTGATCACCGGCAGCGCACGGCGCATCGGCGCCGGCATTGCGCGGCGTCTGCACGCGGTGGGCTACCGCGTGGCGCTGCACGCGCACACCTCGCGGGCCGACCTGCAGGCGCTGACGCAGGAACTGGAAGGCGTGCGCGCCGGCAGCACCCTGACCCTGCACGCCGACCTGCGCGACGCCGTGCAGCTGCCGGCGCTGGTGGCGCACTGCGTGCAGCGTTTCGGCCGGCTCGACGCGCTGGTCAACAACGCCTCCAACTTCTACCCCAGCCCGCTGGCCGAGGCCACGCCGGCGCAGTGGGACGACCTGTTCGCGGTCAACGCGCGCGCGCCGCTGTTCCTGGCCCAGGCCGCGGCCGCGCAGCTGCGCGAACACCATGGCGCGATCGTCAACATCACCGACCTGCACGCCGAACAGCCGCTGCGCGCGCACCCGCTGTACTGCGCGGCGAAGGCGGCGCTGGCGATGCTGACCCGCTCGCTGGCGCTGGAACTGGCGCCGCAGGTTCGGGTCAACGCCGTCGCCCCGGGCGCGATCCTGTGGCCGGAGGCCGGCAAGGACAGCGCCGCGCAGCAGGCCCTGCTGGCACGCACCCCGCTGGCACGCATCGGCCAGGTCGAGGAGATCGCCGAAGCGGTGCGCTGGCTGCTCGACGACGCCGGCTTCGTCACCGGGCAGACGTTGCGGGTGGATGGGGGAAGGGGATTGAGTTGAGAGTCGGGACCGGGGACCGGGGACCAGGGACCCGGAGGTCAAAGCACGGTGAGAGAAAGAACGTGGCACGTGCCGCACGCGTCGCGACGCGCGCCGGGGTTTCGCTTTGGAGATCCCCAATGGGGTGTTAGAAGCTCCCCGCCGACAATGCCCCGGGTCCCGGGTCCCCGGTCCCCGGTCCCGGCTCTCCAAGCTCCACCACCTCGAACGCCTCCCCGAACTGCGCATGCGCCCGCCACAGTTCGCCCAGGCGACGGCCGCTGACCGGGTCGACGAAGTCGGCGGCGATGTCGGCCAGCGGCTTGAGCACGAAGGCGTGACGCAGTTCCGGGCGCGGGATGCGCAGGTGGCCGGGGCCTTCGACGATGCGATCGCCGTAGAACACCACGTCGATGTCCAGGGTCCGGTCGCTGAAGCGCGGCCCGCTGCGGTCGCGCCCGTGGGCGTCTTCCAGCGCATGCAGCCATGCATCCAGCGGCGCCAGCTCCCAGTCGGTGTGCAGCGACACGGCATTGTTCAGGAACGCCGGACCGTCGAATCCGACCGCCGCGGTGCGGTAGGTCGGCGACACCGCGATCGGGCCGAAACGCTGCCGCAGCGCACCTATCGCGGCATGCAGGTGATGTTGCGGGCGCAGATTGCTGCCCAGGCTGAGGAGCACGGTGGTCATGGGATATTCGCGCATGCCGCGGCCGCGAGCGTCAACCGGTAGCCAAGCCCGTCCCCCCCGCATAGAATCGAAACGCACTGATCTTCCGGCAGCGACATGACTTATTGCGTAGGCATCGAAGTGGACGAAGGCCTGATCTTCGCCGCAGACACGCGCACCAACGCTTCGCTGGACGACGTACGCGTGCATCGCAAGCTGCATGTGTTCGAGTATCCGGGCCAGGCGGTGTTCGTGCTGATGTCGGCTGGCAACCTGGCCACCACCCAGCTGGCGATCTCCAAGCTGCAGCGCGACGCCGACGATCCGGACGCGCCGCGCAGCCTGCGCTCGTTCCGGCACCTGTTCGAGGTCGCCGAGTACGTCGGCGAGGTGCTGGTCTCCAGCCAGGTCAAGCTGTCCGACCAGTCCCAGCACAGCGGGGTCAGCGTGCAGTCCACGCTGATCCTGGGCGGGCAGATCGCCGGCGAGCGGCCCGGGCTATACATGATCTATCCGCTGGGCAACGCGATCGCCACCTCGCCGGAGACGCCGTATCTGCAGATTGGCGAGTCCAAGTACGGCAAGCCGATCCTGGACCGCATCATCCGTCCGGAGATGCAGCTGGAGGACGCCGCGCGCACCGCGCTGGTGTCGCTGGATTCCACCATCCGCTCCAACCTGTCGGTCGGCATGCCGATCGACCTGGCGCTGATCCGCCGCAACGACCTGCGCGTGACCCAGCGCCTGCGCCTGGAAGCGGACACCCCGCTGTACTCGGAAATCCACGACACCTGGTCGCGCAAGCTGGAGAACGCGGTACGCACGCTGCCGCGCTTCCCCTGGGAGCCGGCGCTGACCACCGAAAGCGAAACCGACAACCGCGGCGCCCTGCCGCCGCTGCCCCCGCGCCGCGTACCGGCCAGGCGCGACCCGGAAGACCAGTCGTCCCAGCAGTGAAGCTGGGATTGGGAATTCGGGATTGGGGATTCGCAAAAGCGGCGTCCAGGCGTCTGATCGCCCGCGCTGAAGTGCTTTACCTTGCGTGCAACGGTGGTGTCGTTGTCGCTGTTGCCTGAAACGAATCCCGACTCCCCAATCCCGAATCCCGGCTCTTCAGCCACTCTCCAACGCATGCGCCACCGCGCGGAACACGCGCTGCATCTCCAGCGGCTTGCGCAGCACGTGCACGGCGATGTCCTGCGGGAAGTGGTCGCGCTGCAGCGCGGTGCCGGCGTCCTCCAGCACGATCGCCGGGCCGCGGTAGTCCATGTCCTGCAGCGCCAGCAGCAGGCTCACCGCCGACAGCAGGATGATGTCGCTGTCCACGATCACCAGGTCCGGCATGCCGTGTTCGCGCACCTCGCGCAGCGCTGCGGCGCCGTCGGAGGCCGGCTGCGGCCGGTAGCCCTGGCTGGACAAGGCGTTGCCGAGCAGCGACAGGCGCGTGGCCTCGCCGTCGACCAGCAGCACGCGCTGGCCCTTGCCCATCGGGATCGTCGGTTCCGGCTCGGCCGACGGCGCATGGCCGCGCACCGGGATCAGCAACTCGAAGCAGGTGCCCTCGCCCGGGGTGCTGTCCACGGCGATGCTGCCGCCGTAGCTCTCGACGATGCGCTTGCACGAGATCAGGCCCAGGCCGGTGCCGTCGGGCTTGGTGGTGAAGAACGGGCTGAACAGGCGCGCCTGGGTCTCCGCATCCATGCCCTGGCCGTCGTCGCGAACCAGGAGCCGTACCTGCTCGCTGCCGTCGGCGCCGATCGCCGGCGCCGCCGAAAACACCAGCGTGCCGCCGCCGGGCATCGCCTGGATCGCGTTCAGGCCGAGGTTGAGCAGGCATTGCTGCAGCTCGGTGTAGTTGGCCTCGATCGACAGCTCGGCGTCGGCCACCTCCACCTGCAGGCTCACCCGCTCGGGCAGGCTGCTCTTGAGCAGCATCTGCACCGCCTGGAACAGGCCGGCGATGGACACGCGCTCGCTGGGCTTGCGCGAGCCGCGCACGAACGACAGCATCGACTCAGCCATCTCGTGGCCGCGCCGGCCGCACTCGGCGATTACCTCAGCCAGGTGCCGCAGCTGCGGATCGTCGCTGCGCCCGATGATCAGTTCCGGCACGATCAGCAGCGGCTGCAGGATGTTGCGCAGGTCGTGGCTGAGGCCGGCGGCCAGCATCGCCAGGCTCTCCAGCCGCTGCGCGCGCATCAGCTCGCCTTCCACCCGCTGCCGCTCGCGCTCGGTGCGCGCCTCGCGGATCGCACGCGCCACCGCCGACGGCAGCCGGGTCGGGTTGTGCTTGATGATGTAGTCGTTGGCGCCGTCGCGCAGCGCCTCCACCGCGGTCTCCTCGCCGATCGTGCCGGAGACGAAGATGAAGGGCACCGCGTTGCCGTGCTCGCGCAGCACCCGCAACGCCTGGTGCCCGGAGAATCCCGGCATGCTCAGGTCTGACAGCACGATGTCCGGCGCGAACTCGTGCAGCGCCTCGCGCAGCGCGGACTCGCCTTCCACGCGGCGGAAAGTCGCCTCCAGGCCTGCGTCCAGCAGTTGGTCGGACAGCAGCTCGGCATCTTCCGGCGAATCCTCGACCATCAGGATCCGGATCGGTCCGAGCTTGGTGCCGGTCATGGGCATGTGCGCTTACTCTTTGTCCGGCGCCTGGTTGATCACCGCCCAGAACGTGCCCAGGGTCTTCACCGCGGTGAAGAACTGGTCCACGTCCACCGGCTTGACCACGTAGGCATTGACGCCCAGATCCCAGCTGCGCGCCAGGTCGCTTTCCTCGCGCGAGGACGACAGGATCACCACCGGCAGGCGCTTGAGCGACTCGTCGGTGCGCACCAGCTTCAGCACTTCCAGCCCGTCCATGCGCGGCATCTTGATGTCCAGCAGCAGCACCGCCGGCAGGCCTTCCTCGCGGTCGGCGTAGGCGCCGCGGCGCAGCAGGTAGTCCATCGCCTCCACGCCGTCCTCGACATGGACGATGGGGTTGGCCAGGCGCGCGTCGCGCAGCGCATCGACCGCCATCTCGGCATCGGCGGGGCTGTCTTCGGCAAGCAGGATGGTGCGGATGGCGGTCATGCGGTCAACTCGTTGGTGGGCGCTTCGAGCGCGGGGGGTAAGACGAAATGGAAGGTCGCGCCCTGCTCCGGCGCCGCATCGGCCCAGATATGGCCGCCATGGCGGCTCAGCACGCGGCGCACGCTGGCCAGGCCGATGCCGGTGCCGCTGTACTCGCTGGCCTTGTGCAGGCGCTGGAACACGCCGAACAGCTTGGCGGCGTAGGCCATGTCGAAGCCGGCGCCATTGTCGCGCACGCTGAAGTGGTGGCTGCCGTCGGGCTGCAGCTGGTAGCCGACCTCGATCACCGCGACCTCGCGCTTGGCGCTGTACTTGACCGCGTTGCCGAGCAGGTTCAACCACAGCTGGCGCATCATGTTCTCGTCGGCGACCAGGATCGGCAACGGGCTCACGTTCCACTCGATGCGGTGGCCGCTGCCGGCGTTGTCGGACTGGAAGTTGGAATCCAGCACCGCGCGCGTCTCCGCCACCAGCGACTGCATGTCCACCGCCTGCAGGCGCAGCGCGCTGCGGCCCAGCCGCGAGTAGACCAGCAGGTCGTCGATCAGCGAGGCCATGCGCCGCGCCGAGGTGCCGATCACTTCCAGGTAGTGGCGGCTCTTCTCGTCGGCGGCGTCGCCGAGGTGGCGCGCCAGCTTGTCGGCGAAGCCGGCGACATGCCGCAGCGGCGCGCGCAGATCGTGCGAGACCGAGTAGCTGAAGGCCTCCAGCTCGCGGTTGACCTCCGAGATCTGCTCCACCTTGCCCTCGAGCTGCCGGTTCAGGATCTGGATGCGCTGCTGGCTGGCCTTCTGCAGGCTGATGTCGCTGACCGTCATCAGCACGACTTCGTCGTCGCTGTCCGGCAGCGGCATGCGCCGCGCGTTCAGCAGCATGGTGCGGACGACGCCGTCGGCGCCGGCCTGCTCGTGTTCGAAGTCCCACAGCTCGCGTCCGCGCAACAGCACGTCGGCCAGGCGCTGGCGCACGATGGGGTCCTGCCAGGCGCCATCGCCGACGTCGTCGAGCATCTTCGGCGCCCGCTCCGGGTCCAGCCCGTACAGTTCGCCGAAGGCCGCGTTGTACATCATCATGCGCTGCGTGCCGTCGAGCAGCACGATCGGCTCGCGCACCGTCTGCAGCACCGCGGCGGCGCGGGCATTGGCGCGCAACAGGTGCCGCTCCGCGTCCAGGCGCCGGCCGATCTGCCGCTGCAGCAGCCAGATCACCAGGGCCAGCAGCAGCAGCTGCACGCTCAGCGAGACCCAACTGATCACCGAGGTGAGCGTGCGCCGCCCTTCGGCATCGGCGGTGCGTTCGGCCAGCAGCGCGTCCTCGCGCTGCTGCAGTTCGGCGATCAGGCCACGGACCGGATTGTCCGCGGTCATCTCCTGGATCAATGCGCGCGCCTGCTCCGGGTCGCGGTTCTGCGCGATGCGCACGGCCAGCAGGCTGCGGCGTTCCAGGGTGCTCTGCAAGCGGCCGATGCGCACCTGCTGATCGGGGTTGTCACGGGTCAGGTCGACCAGGCGCGCGATGGTCGGCGCGATCGCGGCACGCGACTCGGCGAAGCGCACGCGCAGGATCGGCGACTCGACCGCGTGCGACATCGCCATCGCCGCCGACTCCATGTCGCGCATGTGCGCCTCCAGACCGCGCAGCGTCGCCGTGACTTCCTGGCTGTGGCCGACCCAATCGGCCGCGCGCAGGGTGCTGTCGCTCATCTGCCGCAACAGCAACGAAGGCAGGATCACGATCAACACCACCGCCAACGCCAGCAGCGGCAAACGCCAGCGGTCCCATGCATCATGTTTTGCGGTGATCTGCATACCTGTTCGTGCGAAATTGGAAACGACAGCGGCACCGAGGGGCGGCAACGTCGCCGCTTCCAACGGTCCCGGATGAATGGCTCAGGCGTCGCGTCGTGCCCCACCGCGCGCCTGAATACGACTTTATTCTAATGCCCGGAAACAAAAAACGGGCGGCTGCGAGCCGCCCGTGGTCGACGCCGATGTGCCGCAGGCAATCAGGGTCGACGCGCCGCGGCCGGCAGCGCGCGGGCGCTGGCCCCGGTGGTCGCGCCGATCAGCGTCCACGACGACATCCCGGCCCGCACCAGCAGGAAATCGGCATGGCTGCGCAGGCGCGCGCGCTCGGCCTGGGTCAGTTCGGTCTCCAGGCCCTGCATCAGCCTGGTGAAAGCCGGCCAGAATCCGGCATCGTCGTGGAAGGTGGCCAGCAGCATGCCGAGCTGCGATTCCAGCTGGCGCGTGGCCAAGGTCAATGAGGACGGCCGCAGCGGCAGCTCGGCCGAGGAAGGCACGTCCACCGCGCCGACGGCTGCGGTCTGCGACGCCGCGTGCGCGTGACTGGGCGCGGCATGGGAGTAAGCATCCAACATAGCGATTCGCCTGGTAGCCGACATGGCTTGATGATCGCTGAATGCATGTCAATACGATGCGAAACGGTGCAA
The DNA here is from genome assembly GCF_035026585.1 of Xanthomonas sp. WHRI 7945. Taxonomy (NCBI): domain Bacteria; kingdom Pseudomonadati; phylum Pseudomonadota; class Gammaproteobacteria; order Lysobacterales; family Lysobacteraceae; genus Xanthomonas; species Xanthomonas sp. WHRI 7945. Next base: position 21,631 of record NZ_JAYIQP010000004.1, on the reverse strand, counting down.
ATAATAGAGGCCATGCACCGGCGTGGCGCAAAAAAGAACGCACCCCGAAGGGTGCGTTTCTCCTACTGCGGCAGCCGGGCGCGCCTCGTCTCGCGCCCCGCATGCGCGGTGATCGCGACGGATCAGTGCTTGGCGGCGCCAGTCACTTTCAGGCCGGAAGCGTCGACCTTCTTGACCCCGTCGATCATCTTGGTGACCGACACCGCCTTGTCGCGCTGGGTCTTGTTCTCGACCGCACCGGACAGCTTGACCGTGCCGTTCATCGTCTCGACCTTGATGTCGGTACCGGAGACGTCCTTGGTCGCGAGCAGATCGGCCTTCACCTTGGTGGTGATCCAGGTGTCGGTGACCGGCTCCTTGGAATCGTGCTTCATGCCGTCGCCATGGGCCATGGCGTCATGGTCCTTGCTGGCGGCGGTCGGCGGATCGACGGCGAGCGCCTGGCCCGCGGCCAGGGTCAGACCGAATGCGAGTGCAGCGCTGAGCAGCGTGGGTGACGTGAACTTTTTCATGATGTCCTCCTCCCTTGAAGGTGTGTGGCGCAGTCTCTGCAAGACCGCGTACAGGCGACGTGACCGGCGAATGCCGACAGCGTGAAAGGCGTGCACGCGACGTGAAGGCGGTTGCCCGGATACTGGCGCCCTCTTCGTTACGGGTACCTGCCGCTGTCATGGACCAGCCCTTCAATCTCGCCCTGCTCGGCTACGGCTTCGTCGGCCGCGTGTTCCATGCGCCGCTGATCGCGCACACGCCCGGCCTGCGCCTGCACACCATCGTGTCCAGCCGCCATGACGAAGCCGCCGCGGCCTATCCGCAGGCGCGCATCGTCGCCGACGCGCAGCAGGCCTTCGCCGACCCGCAGATCGATGCTGTGGTGGTCGCCACGCCCAACCAGACCCATGCGCCGCTGGCGCTCGCGGCGCTGGCCCAGGGCAAGCACGTGCTGGTGGACAAGCCGTTCACCCTGGACGTGGACCAGGCGCAGCAGGTGCTCGCGCAGGCGCAGCGCGCCGGGCGCATCGTCAGCGTGTTCCAGAACCGGCGCTGGGACGGCGACTTCCTCACCGTGCGCGGGCTATTGGATGCGGGCACGCTGGGCGAGGTCGCCGAATTCCATTCGCACTTCGATCGCCACCGCCCGCAGGTCGGCGACCGCTGGCGCGAGCATGCGCTGCCCGGTTCGGGGCTGTGGTTCGACCTGGGGCCGCATCTGCTCGACCAGGCCCTGCAGCTGTTCGGCCTGCCCGAGGCGATCCAGGCCGACCTTGCGCAGCAGCGCCATGGCGCGCAGGCCACCGACTACTTCCACGTCGTGCTGCGCTACCCGCGGCTGCGCGCGGTGCTGCATGCCGGCTCGCTGGTCGCGGCGAACGGGCCGCGCTTCGCCGTGCATGGCGAGCGCGGCAGCTACGTCAAGCACGGCCTGGACACGCAGGAGGCGCAGCTGCGCGCCGGACTCACCCCGGCCGCGCCGCAGTGGGGCGAAGACCCGGTCGCCGGCCAGCTGACCCTGGTCGGCGCCGACGGCAACGCCAGCGCGCAGGCGCTGCCGACGCAGCGCGGCGACTACCGCCACTGCTATGCCGGCTTCCGCGAGGCGATGGCCGGGCGCGCGCCCGCGCCCGTGGATGCGGCGCAGGCGCTGGCGGTGATGCGTTTGCTGGAACTCGGCCAGCGCAGCGCCGCCGAAGGCCGCACGCTGGCGCTGGACTGACGCGCGCGGCGACCTATTGCGCGGCGACCGGACCGGACGGCGGCACGCTGGGCGTTTCGTGCTTGATCGCGTGCCCGCCGAACTGGTTGCGCATCGCCGCCAGCAGCTTGTCGGTGAACGAATCGGTATCGCGCGAACGCAGCCGCTCCAGCAACGACAGGGTGATCACCGGCGCGGGCACGTTGAGGTCGATCGCTTCGGCCACGGTCCAGCGGCCTTCGCCGGAATCCTCCACGTACGGAGCGATGCCGGCCAGGTCCGGGTTGCTGCCCAGCGCGTCCGAACACAGGTCCAGCAGCCACGAACGCACCACGCTGCCCTGGCGCCAGACCTCGGCGACCTGGTGCAAATCCAGGTCGAATTCCTGCTTGCGCCCCATCAGCGCGAAGCCTTCGGCGTAGGCCTGCATCATTCCGTACTCGATGCCGTTGTGGACCATCTTGGTGAAGTGGCCGGCGCCGCTGGGACCGACCCGTCCCCAACCGGCGTCGGCGGCCGGCGCCAGCGTGGCGAACACCGGGTCGAGCCGGCTCACCGCCGCTTCGTCGCCGCCGATCATCAGGCTGTAGCCTTCCTTCAGGCCCCACACGCCACCGCTGGTGCCGCAATCGACGTAGCCGATGCCGTGCGCGGCCAGCTCGGCGGCGCGGCGCATCGAATCCTTGTAGTACGAGTTGCCGCCGTCCACGATCACGTCGCCCTTGCCCAGCAACGGCAGCAGCACGGCCAGGGTGTCGTCGACGATCTTGCCCGCCGGCACCATCAGCCACACCGCGCGCGGCGCCGGCAATGCCGCGATCAGCGCGGCCATCGTCTCCACGGTCTCCACGCCGCGCTGCTGCGCCGCACTGCGCGCCGCCTCGCCCAGGTCGAAACCGACCACCCGGTGGCCGCCGCGCACCAACCGCTCGGCCATGTTGGCGCCCATGCGGCCCAACCCTAAAAGTCCCAGATCCATGCGTCGTTCCTAGCTCGAAGTGAGGGCCATTAGGGTCGCACGAAGCGGCGCCGGCGGCGTGACGCGCAGCTAAGGAATGCGCCCGGATGAAGCGTCCTGCGCCGCTTGCGCACAGACCTGCAACTGCTGGTCGCGCCAGCGCCGGTACAGGGTGGTATGCAGGTTGTGCAGGGCCAGGTCGATCGCGAACGGCGTGCGCGGATTGCGGTCCAGCAGGCGCGCCACGTGGTAGCCGATCGGCTTGACGCCCTTGGGGTGCACGTACACGTCGAAGCCGCGATAGAACGGGTCGTCGAGCAGCGCGTCGATCTGCGCCAGGACACTGCGTTGCGCCGGCGACAACGCCGCGCGCAAGACCGGGTCGCGCTCGAACAGCAGTTTCTCGAAGCGTTCGCGGCCGGGTCCGCGCAGCGTCTGCGCCAGTTCCCAGATGCGCCGGTTGCTGCGGTCGTAATGGGCAAAGCCGCCATGCACGCGCAACGCCGCGGCCGCCTCGGCGCTGACCGCCACCACCACGAAGTTCTCGGCCTGGTTGTTGATGTCGTCCAGGTAGCGGCGTTCGAACACGTGGGCGATGAAGCCGGGCGCGCCGAGGAAGGCGGCGCGACCCAGTTGCGACGTCTTGGCCGCCTTGCCGTCGGCAAAGAACTCGCCGGCCTGCGCGCCGAGCAGGATGCTGTCGGTATCGTGCAGGGTGAGGAAGGTGCCGATCGACAGTTCCCCGGCGCTGAACGCGCGATCGAAACCGGCGTCGCCGTGCAGTTCGCGCTGCGTGGCCAGCTGCGCGATCTGCCGGCCGACACCGCATTCCGAGCGCACCCGGCCGCTGTAGAACGCCTCGATCGCGCGCGCATTGCCCTGCACCGGACGGTAGCCGCGGCCGAAGCTGCGGAAGCGCTGCCAACCCTGCCGGCGCGCGCCGCCCGGGCCGAACCCGATCCAGCCCAGTTGCAGCGCGGAGAAGCGGTAGCCGGGATTGTCCTGCAGGCGCGTCGCCGCACGCTCGGTGGCCGCGCCGAGCAGCAGGAAATAGCCGCAGTGCGTAGCCGGGGTCTCCAGCAGCGCGCGCAGGGCGTCGCGCCGTTGCGCTTCGCCCCACTGCGCGGGCAGCGCCGCCTGCAGGTCGCCGTGCGCCTGCGCGTCGGCCAGCGACGCGCGCGTGCAGGGCGCGCCCGGCAGCAGCCGCGGCTGCGCGGCGGGCGTGCTGTCGATGCGCCAGCCGAGCTGGCGCAGCAACGCGGCCAGGCAGTCGGCGCTGGCCTGGTCCGCCGGATCCGGCGGCGCGGCGAGTGCGCCGCCGGTGGCCAATGCCAGCGCCAGCAGCAGGCGCGCGGCGAAACGCCGTCGGCGTGGCGGTGGCTGGAGCGCAGTGAGGACAGTCATGGCGCGAGCATGGCAGATGCGGAACAGCAGACAGGGTAGAGGGGTCGGCGCGCCAGGGGCGCGGACGCGGAGCGTGCCGCGCGCGTCGTGCACGCACCGCGAAGCCGCGCGCCGCACCGTGCGCGAAGCGCGCCTGCGCGCGCGTTCACCCGGCTGCAATGCCGGCCCGCCCTACACTGCCGCTCCCCGCTCGCGGAAAACAGCGTCATGCATGTGCTCGTCACCGGCGGCACCGGATTCATCGGCCGCGCACTGTGCCCCGCCCTGCTCCAGGCCGGGCACCGGGTCAGCGTCCTGACCCGCGATGCGGCGCGCGCGGCGCGTGCGCTTCCGGGCGTACAGCCGCTGCAGGACCTTCACGACGCAGCGCCTGCGGACGCGGTGATCAATCTGGCCGGCGAGTCCTTGAGCGAGGGCCGTTGGAACGAGACCCGCAAACGCCGCTTCCGCACCTCGCGCATCGGCACCACCCGCGCGCTGATCGACTGGATCGCGCAGTTGGACGCAGCGCAACGCCCCGCCTGTCTGCTGTCCGGCTCGGCGATCGGCTACTACGGCGACCGCGGCAGCGACCTGCTCGACGAACGCAGCGCGGCCGGTGCGGATTTTTCCGCGCAGCTGTGCCGCGACTGGGAAGCCGAGGCGCTGCGCGCGCAGGCACTGGGCGTGCGGACCACGCTGGTGCGCACCGGGGTCGTGCTGGGCAACGATGGCGGTGCGCTGGCGCGGATGCTGCCGCCGTTTCGGCTCGGCCTGGGCGGACGCATGGGCGACGGCCGCCAATGGATGAGCTGGATCCATCGCGACGATCACGTCGGGCTGTTGCTGTGGCTGCTGCAGCACGGTGGCGACTGCGCCTACAACGCCACTGCGCCGACGCCGGTGACCAATGCGGATTTCGCCGCGCAGCTCGGCCGCACGCTGCACCGGCCGGCGCTGCTGCCGGCGCCGGCCGCGGCGCTGCGCCTGGCCTTCGGTGAGATGGCCGACCTGCTGCTGGGCAGCCAGCGGGTGCTGCCGACGCGCGCGCAACAGGAAGGCTATGGGTTCCGCTATCCGGAACTGGGGGCCGCGCTGAGCGCCGCGGTCGGCTAGCGCGGCCATTGCGACGCTTTTGTAGGAGCGGCTTCAGCCGCGACCGGGCGTTACCGGTGACGCCCGGTCGCGGCTGAAGCCGCTCCTACAAAAAAGCGTGTCATGGGCCGACGTTCACGGCCTGGCTGCATTCATTCGCTCGCACGCTGCCGCAGCGCCCCAGCAACGCAAAACGCCCCGGCGGAGGCTGTCCGCCGGGGCGTTGCTGTGTCGAGTGCGCCGCGAGGGCCGATCGCGGCGGCGGCTCAATAGCGCGTGCAGACGGTCTCGACCTGGCGGTTGCCGTTGGCCTGCTGGCGCTGGCCCTGGATGTAGCGCCCGGTGGCGCCACCGGCGACCGCGCCGCCGACCGTGGCCAGCTTCTTGCCGTTGCCCTTGCCGACCTGGTTGCCGAGCAAGCCACCGATCGCCGCGCCCGCCAGGGTGCCGCCGATGCGATTCGGGTCGGTGCTGTTCTTCTGCACCGCGACCTTCTTGCAGTGCACGCGGGTGCCGTCGTTGAAGCGGCGCCCGGCGTCTTCCGGCCCGTAGTGGCGCTGCGCCTGCGCCAGCGGCGCGGCAGCAGTGGCGACGGCGAGGACGGTGAGACACAACGCGGATTTGAAAGTGTTCATGCTGCTTGCTCCTGGGTGGCGGAGCCGATGCGCTTGCACGCACCGCACTCCCGACAGGCGCCACCTTTGCACCGCGATTGCGAATGGATCGTGAAGCGAAATCCCGCTATTCAGCTTCCACAGCGGCGAGTGAACAGTGGGCTCACTGTGGCGTGGTTGCGTCGCCGGCCGGCGCGACAGGTGTGACCGGCGCAGGTGCGGCATCGGCCGTGGTCGGTGTAGATGCTGCTGGTGCTGGTGCTGGTGCTGCTGGTGTCGGTGCTGGTGCCGGTATGGATGCAGGCGGCATCGCGGCGGCAGGCTCGGCCTTTGGTTCCGCGGCCGGCGGCGGCTCGGCCGGGGCCGGCTTGGCCTTCGGCAGGTACTGCGCAATGCGCTCGAAGAAGCGCTTGTAGAAATCGCCGTCCTGCACCGTGCTGCTGGCCACGCGCACCAGCGAGTCGTCGCTGCTGCCGACCGGCAGCGACACCGAGCCGAGCACGCCAACGCCGACGCTGGCCGAAGTGGCGCTCTTCTTCAACGCATAGCGGTCCTGCAACGCGCTGACGAACACCCAGGACTCGTCCTGGCCGTGCGCCACGCACGACACGCGCAACTCCAGCTGCTCGTGCGAATCCTGGTTGGGCTGGAAGTTCTTGGTGCCTTCGACCGCATCGGCGGTGGCCTTGGCGACCACGTAACCCTGGCTCAGCAAGGCGCGCCGTGCCGATTCGCAGGCCTGCCCCGGCTGTACCGGATAGCTGCGCGAATAGGTGTTGTCGGAATTGAAGGTCTCCTTCACCAGGTTGTCCTGCTTGCGGTTGAAGCAGCCGCTCAGGCCGATCGCGACCAGCACGAGCGCAGGAAGGGCGAGGACGTTGGAGGAAGCGGACATGGCCGTGGACCGAAAGGAAGGAACCGGCCAAGGATAGCCGCAAGCGTGTCGAGACGGCCTTGATGCCGCCGCCCGCGCTCATCCCACAGTTAGCGCATCCGCTGCCGGCTGCAGCGACAGGTCCACCCGCAGCAGGCCGCCGCCGCGGTCGCGGCGTTCGGCGCGCAGGTAGTGGTGGGCGTCGAGCACGGCCAGCGTCGGCGGCGACGCCAGCGGCTCGCCCCACAGGCTGAGCGCGAAGCCGCGCGCACGCAACCAGTCCAGCAGCCGCTGCAGCTGGCCGGGATCGCGCGGCAACAGCAGGTCAACGTCGCCGGGCAGGCGCGCGGCCGCGGCCGGGTCGGCGAGCCAGGCCGGGTAGCTGCCGTACAGCGCGTAGTCGAACCCGTCCTCACGCAGCGCGGCGAGCAGTTGCGCGGTGCCGGGCAGGTCGATCGGCTCGCGCCGTTTCTGGAAGATCAGCGCGTATTCGTGGCTGCGATCGCTGCGGGTGTCGCCGGGCGCCAACGCCTGCGCACTGTCGCGGGGGTAGCACAGCACGCGCTCGGCGCAGGGCACGAACAGGCTGCCGAGCAGCCGCGCCAGGTCCCAGGCCTGCGCCACGCACACGCCGCCGATCTCCACGTTCTCCACCATCGCGATGCAGAAGCCACCGTCGCGCAGGCCGCGGCGCACCGCATGGAACACCGCACGCAAGCCGTGCAGATAGGCCGCGTAGTCGGTGCTGGCGTAGAGCTGGCCCGGCGTCGCCGCACCCGGCCAGTCGCAACCGAAGTACGGCACGTTGGTCAGGCACAGGTCGACCGGCGCCTCCAGCGCGAGCTGCGGCAGCGCGCCGACCCGCACCTGCGCGTGCAGCCCGAGCCGCTGCAGCCGCTCGCGCGCCAGCCCCGCGCGCGCCGCGTCGATCTCCAGCCCCAGCCCGCGCCGGCCTTCCAGCTCCGCGGCGAGCAAGGTGCTGCCGAAGCCGCAGAACGGATCCAGCACACAACCGCCCGGCGCGCTGAACTGGCGCACGAACGGGCGCATCTGGCTGACCCAACCGCAGTCCCGTGCGCCCAGCGGATCGCGCTGGCGCAGGTCCTCGGGCAGCCGGTGCTCGGGCGGGTCCGGCGGCGGCGTCCACCAGCTGCGGCTATCCATGCGCGGCCTGCCACAGCAGATCGCGGTCCGGCTGCCAACCCGCGCACAGGCGGCCGTCGGCGAAGAACACCAGCTTGTAGATGTCGCCGCTGTCGTGGCGCGTGTGCATCGCGGTGTAGTCGGAACTCTCGAACACCACCTCCATGCCGTCGGCGCCGGCCATGCGCAGGTTCCAGAAGTAATAGCCTTCGGTGATCTGCAGTGGCCGCAGCGTGCGCCACCATGGCGTGGCCATGCACGCGGCCACGACCTGCTCCACGCTGACCCGGGCCTGCGCCAGGTAGCGCTGGGTGCCGGTGGCGCGATAGCCGTCGCCCAGTCGCGAGAACTCGCGGAAGATCACCGTGCGCGCGCCGCACTCCTGCGCCCAGCGCAGATAGCCGGCCACGCCGTCGGCATCGGCGATGCCGCCGTGCTGCAGGATGCACACCAGGCGCAGCGGCACCGCCTCGGCGATGCGCCGCGCGGTGGCGGCGAACACCTGCGCATCGGCGATCGCCTCGCCGTCGCGGAAGCGCATGATCGCGTCGTTGCCGGCCTGCTGCGGATGGTGCCGCGACAGTTCCACCCACGTCAGCCCGAAGCGCTGCAAGGCCTGCAGCAGCGCATCGCCGCGGCCGCGGGCGAAACCGGCGCCGTTGCTGTACAGCACGCGCTGTTCGACCAGCAGTCCATCGCGTTCGGCCGCGCCCAGCGTGTCCAGCAGTTGCAGGAACCAGGCTTCGTCGTCGGTCATCTCCAGCCCCGACAGCGACTGCGACAGCGGCAGCCCGGACAACTGCGCCAGGCCCTGGCGCAGCATCGCGAAGTACTCCGGCGGCGGCCGCAGGCTGGCCGCGGCGGTGCCGCCGGCATGCGGGCGCAGCGTCTCCGAACAGAAACGGCAGCGCGCCGAACACGGCCGCACCGACGCGTACGGGGTGAAGGTGACCGGCTGCGCGACGCGGTAGTCGCGGCCGCCGATGCGCTGCACGCGCCAGCGCGCGGCATCGTCGGCGGCCGGCACCCGCCATTCCAGGTGCGGCATGCCGGCGCGCAACGCGGCGAACAGCGGCGAGGCGCCGCTCAGCGGCGGCGCCAACTCCATGCGAGCGTCCATTGCCGCACCTACAGACGCGCCGCGTTCGCGCGCTCGCGCACCTGCGCGAACGTCCAGTCGTGCAGCAGGCGGCCGTTCTCCCACACCGTGACCATCGCGTCGTCGTAGCCGGCGGGCCGCGCGACCGCGTCCAGCGACGCCGCGCTGGCCGGCACCGGCTCGGTACGATAGCCGCCGTACTCGCGATGGCGCAGCAGGCTCATGCGCCCACGCTTGCTGAGCTTGCCCTTGTCAGTGACTGGATCCTTGTAGACGTCGATCCACTCGCCGTCCACGCGCGCGGCCGAACACTTCAGCGCGAACTTCTGGGTATCGCGGTCCAGCCGCTGCAGCAGCGCGCCGCCCATGCCGAAGGCGACGTTGTCGGTGGCGTAGCCGGCGCTGGTGACGCGCTCCAGGATCGCGCGGATGCTGGTCGGGTTCACCCCGTCGCCCTGGATCACGCGCACGTGGTTGAGCACCTTGTAGCCCTTGCCGTTGACGCTGTGGCCGAAGGCCTCGTCGAGCAGTTCCAGGCACTGGTGCACCACCGCGACCGGATCGCCGGAGTCGGGACGGATCACCACGGTGGCGCCGGAGGCGATCACCTCCTCGCGCAGCGTGGTGCCCCAATGCTCGCGGATCGCATGGAAGATGTCGTAGCTGTCGGACACCACCGCGACGATGCCGCCGGGCTTGCCGAACTGCCTGAGCATGTTGCGGTACGCGTCCACCTCACGCTCGCGGCCCCAGCTGGTGATGGTGCTGTGCTCGGCGGCGGGAATCGAGTAGCCGGCCATCGGCTCGTGGTAGTGGGCGCGCGCCAGCAGCAGCCCGGACACGGTGTCGGTGCCGAGGAAGTTGACCAGGTGCGACGCGCCGCCGATCGCCGCCGACTCCAGGCTGGACACGCCGCGCGCGCCGAAGTCGTGCAGCTTGAACGGCAGCTGCCCTTCCGGATCGTCGCTGGTGCGTTCCAGGAACTGGCGCAGGGTCTGCTTGGCGTGCCAGCTGACCGTGGCCACGGTGACCGGATACCAGATGCGCAGCAGCAGCGTTTCCAGATACGACGGCACCCAGTAGGCCTGCGCGTCGGTGGACTCGATGGTCATCAGCGCGTTGTGGGTCGGCACCACGCTGCCCTCGGGCACGGCGCGGATGCGGATCGGCAGCTGCCCGCCGAGACGATCGACGATGTCGCGCCAGCCGGCCTCGTTGAACGGCTCGCCGTGCGCGGCGAACAGGTCGCGCGCCTCGTCGACGTCGGCATGGGTGATGGCGCGGCCCAGCGCCTCCTTGAGAATCGACTGCAGGCCGAAGAACACGGTGCGGTCGTAGACGCCGCCGCGCGATTCCACGTAGAAGAACGTGGCATCGGTGCCGGCCGGATATTGCAGCCAGTGGCTGGCCTTGTAGCTATCGGTGTTGAGCAGCAGGTTGTTCAGGCATTGCATGACGGGAAGCTCCTTCGCGTCGGGGAAAGCCAGCGGTCTGTCCGCCGGCCGGGGCAGGCCGCGGTCAACCGCGGCCCAGGAAAAATTCGAGCAGGTGCAGGTGGTCTTCGAACAGTTTCGGACCCATGCCCAGTACTTCGCTGACCGGGATCCAGCGCGCCTTGTCGGCATCGTCGCCGCCGCGCACCTCGGGCAGTTCGCCGAAGGTGAACTCGAAGTGGAACGCATGGGTGATGGTGCGCCCGCGCAGGCTGCGCTCGGGATGGTCGAACACGTGGCGGTTCTTCAGCGAGCCCTTCAGCACCGGCACCGGGATCTTCAGCCGGGTTTCCTCGCGCAGCTCGCGCAGACAGGCCTCGAAGATGCTCTCGTGCTGGCCGACGAAACCGCCCGGCAACGCCCACAGGCCCTTGCCCGGCGCGGCGCGGCGCCGCACCAGCAGCACGTGCCCGGAATGCACCACCACCGCGTCGGCGGTGACGAAGGTCGGCGGATACGGCGCCTCCTTCCAGGCCGCGCGGTACTGCTCGATGAACTGGTATTCGGCGAGCAGTTCCGCGTACGACGGCGAGTTCTTGCGGAACGCCTCGAGCATGTCGAACACCGGCGCCGGCACGTTGCCGCGCAACATCAGCAGCGCGCCGTGGAAATCGATGCTGCCGGCCTCGAACAGGTAGCGGCGCAATTCGGTCGCCGACAGCGTCTCGGTGTGCTGCACGTCGACCAGCGGCCACTGTGGGAATTCGCGCAGGTAGTAGCTACTGGCGTCCTTGTCCATGCCGACCAGGCCGATGCGCACCTCGGCGCCGCCGCCGTCGGCGCGCACCGCCTCGGCCACCGCCGACTGCACCGCGGCGATCCACTGGCTCTCGTTATAGAGATGGTCGCGCAGCGGGCGCAGGATCAGGCGTTCGCCGGCGCCGTCGAGCGCGGCCTGGATCATCACGCTGCGTTCGGCCACGGTCCACGGATTGCGGATGGTGCGCGGGGTCTCGGCGGAGCCGATCAGGAAGATGAGTTTCTGCGAGCGCGCCAGTGCATGGCGGGCGACGGCGGCGTGGCCGTTATGGAAGGGCTCGAAGCGCCCGATGAACACAAGATAGTCGTATTCCATGAGCATCCCTCACGGTGATTGGGTTCGCCGCGGGTCTGTCCCTTGGCGTGATGCAAATGCTACGCCGATGCGCGAAGGCGTCAAGTCTTGCGTGCGATCGGCGGTGCGAGGCGGGGCACTGCGCGTGCGATTCGTGCCGCATGCGTGGCGCAACCACTGCTGCGTTGTCGCCGAGTCACGGAACCGGCTGCGGACGGCGAAGGCAAGGGCAGCACCGTCGTGCAAGAAGTACGGCATTTTTCCCGGCGTCGCAGCTGCGACGCATGCCTGCGCAAGCGCCGCATTTGCCGCACGCGCAGGCAGCGTACGGCGCTGCGCTGCAGCGCGCGCAGCGCACACGATCGCGCTAGCCTTTTCGCACCCCGAACAGGAGCACGCGACCATGTCCCATCACAGCCGTCTTGCCGGATTCATCATCGATTGCCAGGACACCGACGCCGAGGTGGGCGCGCGCTTCTGGAGCGCGGCGCTCGGTTATCCAGCTGCGCCGAGCTACTCCGAACTCGGCGCCGAATACGCCGAACTGCAGGGCGCCCCGGCAGGACTGCACGTGGAAGTGCAGCGTGTCGACCATCCGTCGCGGGTGCACCTAGACATCGAGAGCGACGACATCGACGCCGAGGTCGCGCGCCTGGAGCGCCTCGGCGCGCGCCGCATCGGCTTCGTCAAACGCTGGTGGGTGATGGAAGCGCCGACCGGACACCGTTTCTGCGTGGTCAAGATGGGCGATCCCGCCACCGGCGCGCAGCCCAACACCTGGGACTGACACGACCGGGAGTGCGCAGCGACACCGCGTTCCCGATCATGCATCGCCTGCGCCCGCAGCGGATCCCTACAGATATGCGCACGCCTGCGCCGGCATGCGTGCGGTGTCGATTCGCGCGCCTGCGCAAGCGCATGTCGCGCACCGCCCGGCATCGTGCCGGACATTGCGCGCCGGTTCCGTTGCAACAACGCAACATGTCTGGCGTAGCGTGCAGATGCGAAAACCTGCACACCGGCGCTGGCCCATGCCGCGCCGTGCATGCCACCATTGCGCCCGCGCTTCCCGCTGTCATCCAAGAGATGTTTCCGATGCCGACTTCCTCGCCCTTTCCCAGCGTACGCGCCGTGGCGCTTGCGTTCGTCCTGTCGCTGTTCGCCCTCCTCGCCGCGCCGCTGGCGGGCGCCGCGCCCGCGCCGGCGCCGGCGCCGCTCAAGGTGATGAGCTTCAACGTGCGCGTGCCGGTCGACAAGGATGGCGACAAGCGCTGGGAGATCCGCCGCAGCGCGATGGCGGCGCTGATCCGCACGCAGCATCCGGACCTGTTCGGCACCCAGGAACTGGTCAAGCTGCAGGCCGACTACCTGGCCGCGCAGTTGCCCGACTACCGCTGGTTCGGCCGCAGCCGCGACGGCAGCGAGGACGGCGAGCGCATGGGCGTGTTCTACGACAGCCGCCGGCTGAAGCTGGTGGAATCGGGCGACTTCTGGCTGTCGGACACCCCGGCGGTGGTCGGCAGCATCAGTTGGGGCCACCCGCTGCCACGGATGGTCAACTGGGGGCTGTTCGAACGCATCGCCGACGGCCGCCGTTTCTATCTGTTCGATACGCATCTTCCGTATCGCGACGAGGACGAGGCGGCGCGCGCCAAGGGCGCCGCGCTGATCCTCGCCCGCCTGCAGGCCTTGCCGGCGGACGTGCCGGTGGTGCTCACCGGCGACTTCAACACCGCGCCGGACTCGCCCACCTACCGCACGCTGGTTCCCGCGCTGGCCGACGCGCGCGCGCAGGCGCCGCAGCCGCAAGGGCCGGAAGCGACCTTCCACGACTTCACCGGCCATCCCGACCGGCGCATCGACTGGATCCTGTCGCGCGGGCTGCGCGCCACCCGCTTCTCCACGCTGGACGCGCGGCCGCAGGGGCATTGGCCGTCGGACCACTTCCCGGTGATGGCCGAGTTCGCCTGGCCGCACTGAACCGCTCCGTCGGCGTGCCGCGTCATTGCGCCGACACCTGCGTCGGCGCGGCGCCATCGGCGTGCGCGCATAGCCAGTCCACCACCTGACGCACCGCCGGCACCGGTGCTGGCGCCGGCCGCCACACGATCGACAGCTGCCGCGCCGCCCACGCTTCGTGCAGCGGTACCGCGACCAGCTGCGCGCGCACGCTGACCCGGGCCAGCGCCGCCTGCGGCAGGATCGCCACGCCGGCGCCGCGCGCCAGCATCCGGCACAGCGGCTCGATGCCGTGCACGTGGGCGCGGATGCGCAACTGGCCGCCGGCACGCGCGGCCTGCGTGCGCAGGTGCCGCTGCAACGCACTGTCGTCGGCCAGGCCGAGGAATTCCGCCTGCCACAGCTGCGCCAGGCGCAGCTGCGGCGCTTGCGCCAATGGATGCGAGGCCGCCGCCACCAGCACCAGCCGGTCCTGCCGGAACGCCTGCGCGTGCAGGCCGGCGAGGTCGGCATGGTCGGCAATCACCGCCAGGTCGGCGCGTTCCTCGCGCACCGCATCGGCGGCGGCGGTGCTGCCCAGCTCGCGCAAGGCCAGGTCGATACGCGGATGCGCGACCAGGAACTCGGCCAGCAGTTCGGGCAGCCATTCGTACAGCGCCGCGGTATTGGCCAGCAGCCGCACCGTGGCTTGATTGGCGCCAGCGTGTTCGCCCAGTTCGGCGCGCATCGCCTCGGCCTGGCGCAGCAGCTGCCGCGCATGCCGCAACAGCGCCGCGCCGGCCGCGGTCAGGGTCACGCCGCGGCGGCCGCGCGCGAACAGCGCCGTGCCCGCCTGCAGTTCCAGCGCGCGGATGCGGGCGCTGGCCGCGGCCAGCGACAGCGCCGCACGTTCCGCGCCGGCGGTGATGCTGCCGGCCTCGGCCACCGCGGCGAACAAGCGCAGGTCGATGAAATCCAGATGCATCGCCACTCCAGCCTTCGTCGTTGCCGAAGTCTGCCTGAAGCGATCGCGCATTGTCCGCCGCCGCCGGACGCCCGATGCTGCAGGCATGCAATCGCTGATCCCGCATCTGCTGCCGATCGCCGCGGTGTTCTGCCTGGCCGGCTTCGTCAAGGGCGTCGCCGGCACCGGCCTGCCGACGGTGGCGATGGGCCTGCTCGGACTGTGGCTGGCGCCGCCCGAGGCGGCCGCGCTGCTGGTGCTGCCGTCGCTGCTGACCAACCTGCAGCAGGCCTGGGGCGACGGTGCGGCGGTGCTGCTGCGCCGCTTGTGGCCGCTGCTGGCGACGATCGTGCTCGGTACCTGGCTCAGCGCAGGCATCCTGGTCGGCGCCGATCCGGCGCTGGCCCGCGGTGGGCTTGGCGCGCTGCTGGCGCTGTACGCCCTGCTCGGCCTGAGCCGCTGGCAGGGCCGACTGGCGCCGCGGCACGAACCCTGGGCCGGCCCGGCGGCCGGGCTGGCGACCGGCCTGCTGACCGGCGCCACCGGCGTGTTCGTGCTGCCGTCCCTGCCCTACCTGGTGGCGCTGGGCCTGCCACGCGACACGCTGCTGCGCGCGCTGGGCTGCTGCTTCGGCACCGCCACCCTGGCGCTGGCCGCGGCGCTGGCCTGGCATGGCGCGTTCGCGCGCGCGGCGCTGGGGCCGTCGCTGCTGGCGCTGCTGCCGACCGTGGCGGGAATGTGGCTCGGCGCGCGGGTCCGCCAGCGCATCTCCGCCGAGGCGTTCCGTCGCGTGTTCTTCCTGACCTTGCTGGCGCTGGGCCTGCATCAGTTGTGGCAGGCGTGGGGCTAGGCACTTCGATATCGAATCGATGTCCACCTGTCGAAGTGCCGGTGGCTTGGATCGCTGGTCGTGGCGGCGTTCTCGGGAAAGCTCGTCGCGACTGAAGTCGCTCCCACAAAAGGGCCGGTCGGCGCGACTGCGTCGCGGTGTTTCGGTTTCAGCCCATAGAGAGCGAATGCGGTGACGAATGTGGCGGCGCGGCGGGCTCGGGTCGCGGCTGAAGCCGCTCCTACAGTGCACCCAGCGGGCGCGTCGCAGGTCCCTGCAGGAGCGGCTTCAGCCGCGACGAACGAAGCAGCGGACTTCCAAGCTCCGCTCGCTGTCGGGGCCGAAGTCCTCCTACAGCGCACTGCGCTGCCATCGCGGGCCTTGAAGCCGTGCGGAGCGCCTCGCGCCAGCGCAATCACGACGAACGCGGCAGCGCGCGCTCCAGCGGCGATGCGATCGGCACCTGGAGCATTCGCCAGAGGGATCGGCGAATGCCGCGCTGGCCGCCGCGGGATCGCTCGGCACTCAGGACGAACGCAGGCGGCTGCGCGCAGCCGCGCGAACGCACAACGAAAAACGCGCCACCGCTAGGCGATGGCGCGTCTGTTTTCGCGCGGCAGTGGAGGCTGGACTCAGTCGGCCCAGCGCCCCGGGCCGGTGGACTGCGGCAGCACCTGCACCGACAGCGGACGGTCCTTTTCCAGCAGGTTCAACGCGTCGGCCAGGATCGCCGCCGACTCGCGCAGCAGCGGATCCGGGCGCTTGTCGACCAGCTTTTCGCGCGCGGCGTCCTTGACGATGTCGCGCTCGTTGCCGGTCAGACCGTCGTCGCTGCTGTCGTCGGCGAGCGGGTCCAGCGGCAGGCCGAGCTGCTTGCGCATCTCCTGGCGCTGCTTGCGCTGCACGTCCTGCTTCTCGCGCTCGGCGCGGCGCTCGGCCTCGTTGAGCACCACGTACTTCTTCGCCGCTTCGGTGCGGAACTGCTGCACGTCCTCTTCCCACCACTGGAATTCCTTGTCGCTGGCGATGCGGCCGGCATGCAGCGTCTCCAGCCTCGGCAGCAGCGGCGCGAAGTTGCCGTACTGGGTGTGCGGCACCGCGGCAATGCGGGTCCACGGCAGGGCGTTGTCGTAGGTGCTCTCGCCGAACTCGGTGGCGTCGACGCTGGCCGGGAACGCAATGTCCGGCACCACGCCCTTGTGCTGGGTGCTGCTGCCGCTGACCCGGAAGAACTGCGCAATGGTCAGCTTGACCTGGCCGAAGCGGTCGGTCTCGTTGGCCGGCCAGCGGTCCAGGTCGACGATGTTCTGCACCGTGCCCTTGCCGAAGCTGGTCTCGCCGATGATCAGGCCGCGGCCGTAGTCCTGGATGGCGCCGGCGAAGATCTCCGAGGCCGAGGCCGAGCCGCGATTGATCAGCACCGCCAGCGGGCCGTCCCAGGCCACGCCCGGCTTGTCGTCGCTGTTGACGGTGACGCGGCCGCCGGATTCGCGCACCTGCACCACCGGGCCCTGCTCAATGAACAGGCCGGTGAGTTCGATCGCCTCGTCCAGCGAACCGCCGCCGTTGTTGCGCAGGTCCAGCACCACGCCGTCGAGCTTGTCGGTCTTGAAGCCGGCCAGCAGCTTGGCCACGTCGCGGGTCGCCGAGGCGTAGTCGCTGGCGTTGCGGCGACGGCCCTCGAAGTCCTGGTAGAACGCCGGCAGCTTGATCACGCCGACGCGCCGCGCCGGTTCGCCATCCTTGGCCGGCAGGGTGATGGTCTCGCCCTTGGCGGCCTGCTCGGCCAGGCGCACCTTCTGCCGGGTCAGCAGCAACTGGCGGTGCTTGCCGTCCACGCCGGTCTCGGCCGGGATGTATTCCAGCCGCACCTGGGTGTCCTTGTCGCCGCGGATCTTGGCCACGACGTCGTCGATGCGCCAGCCGATCACGTCCTCGACCTGGCCGGACTTGCCCTGGCCGACGCCGACGATGCGGTCGCCCGCCTTCAGCGTGCCGTCCACCGCGGCCGGGCCGCCGGGAATGACCTCGCGGATCACCACCATGTCGTCCTGCTTCTGCAGCTGCGCGCCGATGCCTTCCAGCGACAGCGACATCTGCTGGTTGAAGTTCTCGGCGGTGCGCGGGGTGAAGTAGTCGGTGTGCGGGTCGACGGTGTTGGTGTAGGCGTTCATGAAGAACTGGAACACGTCCTCGCTCTTCAGCTCCTTCACCGAATCGGCGAGGTTGGCGTAGCGCTTGTCCAGGGTCTTGCGGATGTCCTCGGGCTTCTTGCCGGCGAGCTTGAGCCGCAGCCAGTCGTTCATCACCGACTTGCGCCACAGTTCGTCCAGCTCCTGGTTGTCCTTGGGCCACGGCACGTCCTTGCGGTCGTACTCGAACTTCTCGCTGCCGTTGAAATCGAAGTCCTGCTTGAGCAGCTTGCGCGCGTAGCCGATGCGCTCGTCCACGCGCTGCCGGTACACGGCGAACACCTGGAACGCCGGCTCCAGCTGGCCGGAGGCGATATTGGCGCCGAGGTTGGCCTGGAACGGGGCGAACTTGTCGACGTCGGCCTGGGTGAAGAACTGCTTGCTGCCGTCCAGCGTCTCCAGGTACTTCTTGAAGACTTCCTTGGAGGTCGCCTCGTCGAGCGCGCGCGGCCGGTAGGCGTAGCGGCTGTCGGACAGCAGCCCGTAGACCAGCTTGGCAGTGGTGGACTGGTCGGCGGTCGAGGCCGCGGGCAGCGCCGGCGCGTCGGTGCGGGCGAACAGCGCCAGCGGCGCGGTCAGCGCGAACGCCAGCATGAAGACGGAAGCTTTGAATTTCATCTACGTACTCTCGGCACCAGGCCGTCAGGGGGGCTGCAGATCGCGTGAGACAACACGACAGTGCCGCAAGTTGCAGGCCGTGTCACCTTTCCTGAACCAGACTAGCGGCGGCCCGGTAGCGAAGTGTGAATGGCGCCGGTGCAGGCGCCACGGGCCCGCGCGAAGGCCCGTGCGGCGGGCATGCGGCCAGCGCCAGGCCAAGCGCCGGACGCGGCGATCGAAGGCGGAATCGGTGCCGCCGCGCCGCTCAGGCGGCGACGCCGGCGCCGGCGGCCTGGCGGTCGGCGTGGTAGGACGAACGCACCATCGGCCCGGAGGCGACGTGGCTGAAGCCCAGCGCGTTGCCGTACTCCTCCAGCGCCTTGTACTCCTCCGGCGTCCAGTAGCGCATCACCGGGTGGTGGTGCGCGGTGGGCTGCAGGTATTGGCCGATGGTGACCATGTCCACGTCGTGCGCGCGCAGGTCGCGCAGCGTGGCCTGCACCTGCTCCATGGTCTCGCCCAGGCCGAGCATGATCCCGGACTTGGTGGCGATGGCCGGGTGCTGCGCCTTGAACTTCTGCAGCAGGGTCAGCGACCACTGGTAGTCGGCGCCGGGGCGCACGTTCGGGTACAGGTCCGGCACGGTCTCGATGTTGTGGTTGAACACGTCCGGCGGATTGGTCGCCAGGATCTCCAGCGCGCGGTCCATGCGGCCCTTGCCGCGGAAGTCCGGGGTCAGGATCTCGATGCGGGTGGCCGGCGCCTTGGCGCGGATCGCGCCGATGCAGTCGGCGAAGTGCTGGGCGCCGCCGTCGCGCAGGTCGTCGCGGTCGACGCTGGTCACCACCACGTAGCGCAGACCCATGTCGGCCACGGTCTGCGCCAGGCTGGCCGGCTCGCCGGCGTCCGGCGGCTTGGGCCGGCCGTGGGCGACGTCGCAGAACGAGCAGCGGCGGGTGCAGACCTCGCCCAGGATCATGAAGGTGGCGGTGCCGTGGCTGAAGCACTCGTGGATGTTGGGGCAGCTGGCTTCCTCGCAGACCGTGACCAGGCGGTTCTCGCGCAGCTTGGCCTTGAGGTTCTGCACCGCGTTGCCGGACGGGATCCGCACCCGGATCCACGACGGCTTGCGCAGCACCGGCGCGTCGGCGAACTGCACCGGCGAGCGGTTGATCTTGTCTCCGCCCAGTTGCTTGACGCCGGCCTGCAACGGCGCGGGCGCGGGCGCGCTGTCGCCGGAAAGGACCTGCAAGGGGATGGTGCGTGCGCTGGGCTGGGTCATGGCGTCGTCGGCGGGCAGGCGGTCAGGCCGCGTGCGTGAGCGTGAGGTCGGGCAAGGCGTCGAGCGGCTGCAGGGTCAGCCCGAACTGGCGCGCCAGTTGGGCCAGCAGCACCGGTTTGACGGCCTGCATGCCGGAGGGACCGCCCAAGTCTAGCACCGAGGTCACCTGCAGGCCCTGGTAGCCGCAGGGGTTGATCCGGTGGAACGGCTCCAGGTCCATCGCCACGTTGAACGACAGGCCGTGGAAAGTGCAGCCGCGGCGCACGCGGATACCGAGCGCGGCGACCTTGGCTGCGCCAACGTAGACGCCGGGCGCGCCATCGCGGCGCTGGCCGAGGATGTTCCATTCGTCCAGCGTGTCGATGATCGCCTGCTCGATGCGGCACACGTAGTCGCGCACGCCGATCTTCAGCCGGCGCAGGTCCAGCAGCGGGTACACCACCAGCTGGCCGGGGCCGTGGTAGGTGACCTGGCCGCCGCGGTCCACGTGCAGCACCGGGATCTCGCCGGGCGCCAGCACGTGTTCGGGCTTGCCGGCCTGGCCGAGGGTGAACACCGGTTCGTGCTCGACCACCCACAGCTCGTCGGCGCTGGCCTCCTCGCGCGCATCGGTGAAGCGCTGCATCGCGCGCCACACCGGCGCGTAGGGCTGGCGGCCGAGATCGCGGACCAGGCACGGCGGCAACGCTGGGGCCGGCTGCGGCGCCACTGCCGCGGCACCGGCTACAGCGTCCACTTCACTTCCGGATGCTCGCGCAGCGCCAGGTGCGCGGCGTCGTACTGGGCGCGGTCGGCGGCGCGGAAGGCGATCCGCACCGACACGTACTTGCCGTTGGACGAATGCTTCCAGCTGATGCGCTCTTCCAGCACGTCCACGCCGGCCTTGGCCAGCAGGCGCGGCAGTTCGGTCTCCAGCCCGGTGTTGGCGTTGCCCATCGCGCTGAGCTCGAAGACGCCGGGGAACTGGAAGCCGTGTTCGGGGTTGTCGGAGGTGATGTCCATGGCTGCATTATCGGGCCAGGGCCGGGCAAACCCAAGGCCGCGCGCCCGCTGCGCACGGGCATGCAGCGGCGGTCCCGCAGCGTCAGCATGCGGGCCGGGTTGGCAAGCGACGCCGGTGGGACGAAGCGATACGGCCACATGGCTTTCGCCCGGCCCGGACCGCGCCCTATGCTGCCGTTCAGCCTCTTCCGCGGACCGGCTTTCACGGCATCCGCGCAGCCGGCCCGCTAGCGTCGCGCCACACCCTCCCCCCCTTCCTCCGTACAGGGAACGTGCCATGCCGTCATCGCGCCTGCCTCTCGCCGCTGCTGTCGTTCTCGCCATCGCCTCGTTGCCCGCCGCTGCCGCCGATCGCTGCACCGGCAGCGCGCTGCAGGACACGCCGCCGACGGTGAACTTCCGCATCGACAACGACCTGTTCGGCGGCGCCGACCAGGACCAGGGCTATACCAACGGTTTCGGCGTGACCCTGGTCTCGCCGAACCTGGTCGACTTCACCGACGACCCCTGCCTGCCGCGGCTGGCGCGGGCGGTCAACCGCTACCTGGAGCGCCTGCACCCGGGCGAGTTCGAGCAGCAGAACATGGTCTTCAGTTTCGGCCAGGCCATCTTCACCCCGACCGACAAGACCCGCCGCGACCTGATCAGGGACGACCGCCCCTACGCCGCCGTGCTGGCGGTGAACTTCGGCTACAACGCGCGCAACCAGGACCGCCTGCGCACCACCCAGCTGACCCTGGGCATGGTCGGCCCGTCGGCGCAGGGCAAGCAGGTGCAGGACGCGGTGCACGACGCGCTAGGCGACGAGAAGTTCCTCGGCTGGGACAACCAGTTGCACGACGAACCGGTGTTCCGCTTGCTGCACGAACGCATGCGCCGCTGGCCCGGCGACGCGGCGGCCAACGCCGACGGCTGGGGCTGGGATGCGATCAGCCACTGGGGCGGCGCGCTCGGCACCCTGGAGACCCACGCCAACGCCGGCGCCGAGGTGCGCTTCGGCTGGAAGCTGCCGGACGACTTCGGCAGCTCGCCGCTGCGCCCGGCCGGCGAGAACACCGCCCCGCCCCGCTACGGCATGGGCCGCGGCTGGTCGGCGCACCTGTTCCTGACCAGCGACGCACGCTGGGTGGTGCGCGACATCACCCTGGACGGCAACACCTTCCGCGACAGCCACAGCGTCAACAAACGCCCCTTCGTCGGCGAAGCCGGCTTCGGCCTGGCGGTGATGCGCGGCAACTGGAAGTTCGCCCTGGCGCGCTACTGGAGCACCCGCGAATTCGACCTGCAGAAACAGACGCCGGTGTTCGGCAGCTTCACGATCAGTCGGCGGCTTTGAAGGGCCGGGACTCGGGACTCGGGACTCGGGACTCGGGACTCGGGACTCGGGACTCGGGACTCGGGACTCGGGACTCGGGACT